>JANXAS010000024.1 GCA_025062195.1 Armatimonadota bacterium | reverse complement strand
CACGAAACTTGGAGGATGAGGCTAATGTCAAGCTAAAACTTTGTTGTTCAGGTTCGTAGTTAGCCATGAAGCGATAGCGAAGTGGCGTCCACTAAGCTAACTGTTGTAGCTTCGTGGTTTACTCCAAATGATTTTCAAACTTCTATTGCTCACAGGTAGCGATGGTGCCATAATAATTGGTAGCGTGGGCTTGCCCTAACGAAAATTTTGGAAGCAAAGCGGCTTCTGGGCTGAGATTCTCAATTTGGGCGGCGCTTCACTTTATTTTGTGCTTTGGCAAATTGCGACATGCACTTAAACTGTTAAGGGGTGATAGGTGATGCAATGGTTATTTCGTTGCACTTTGATATTGCTGTTGATGCAGTGGCTCTGCACCGAGTTTGCGTTAGGTGAGGTGAAAATCGTGAGATTGCCTCAACATCCAAGATTGCTATTCAATCGTGACGGAATTGCCCAGCTGAAAGAACGCATAAACAGTTACGATTGGGCGAAGATTCAATGGGAGGCATTGAAGAGGCGAGTTGATAGCGTGTTAAAGGAGGGTGTCAGCATCCCGCCACGCGGTGGCAATTGGTGGCATTACTATGCTTGCCCGAAGCACGGTGCACCGTTGCGAACGGGCAAGCAGATTGGCGAGTGGCAGTGGGAGCATGTTTGTCCTGTTGACAATGAAGTGCTTCAAAGTGACCCAACAAAACCCCAAAGGGATTATGATGGCGTCGTCATCATGGGCATTCACGGGCGGTGTGCAAGCATTGTCCGTGACTTAGGTATTGCTTATCAGGTTACTGGTGATAGAAAGTATGCCTATAAGGCAAAAGAGATTTTGCTCACTTACGCGGAGCGCTACCTGAACTACCCGCTTCACACAATTCTCGGTGAGCCTAAGATTGGTGGTGGACGAGTTGGTCCGCAAACGCTTGATGAATCTACATGGCTTATTCCAATGGCTCAAGGTGCTGACTTAATTTGGGAGACATTGAATGAATCGGAGCGTCAAACGCTCTCACAGAAGTTATTTTTGCCCGCCGCAAAGGAGGTCATCTTGCCGCATCGCATGGGCGTGCATAACATCCAGTGTTGGAAAAACAGCGCTGTCGGATTGGTTGGATTTCTTCTCGGTGATGAGCAACTTATAAGGGAAGCAATTGATAACCCTGAAAGAGGCTACTGGACGCAAATGCGAAAAGGCGTTTCGCCTGATGGTGTTTGGTGGGAAGGTGCATGGGGCTATCATTTTTATACACTTTCGGCGCTTTGGCATTTGACCGAGGCAGCACGCAACTGTGGCATTGACCTTTACGGTGAGGAACTAAAACGCATGTTTGATGCGCCATTAAAGTTCATGATGCCAAATTGGCGTTTGCCAGCATTTAATGACAGCACAGAAGTTGCGCTGTTAGCGGAAATTGGCTTTGCTCGTTTTGGTCTCACTCAACCAATTTACGAGCTTGCCTACGCTCGCTATCGTGATCCAATTTATGCGGCATTATTATCGCGCAGTGAACGGAGAAGCGACTTTTCTCTCTGGTTTGGCGTTGGTGAGTTGCCAAAACCACAATTGCTTCAATGGAACAGTGCTAATTACCCTTTGTCAGGCTATGCTATTTTGGCGAAAGGCGAAGGAGAGCAGGCAACTTGGCTTTGTCTAAAGTATGGACCACATGGTGGTGGGCATGGTCATCCTGACAAGCTCAACTTTGTCCTTTACTCTCGTGGTCAAATTTTGGTTCTTGACCCAGGAATTACGCGCTATGGTGTGCCAATTCACAGTGGTTGGTATAAGACCACTCTGGCGCATAACACTCTTGTGGTGGACGAAGCGAATCAAAAGCCAGCAGAAGGAAAATGTCTGGCATTTGGCGCTGAGAAGGGTATTGATTTTGTTGTTGCCGATGCTGGCAACATTTACGATGGTGTGAGGTTCGTAAGAGCTATAGCGTTGCTAAATCAGGATTCAATCGTATTAATTGACCATATCCGCTGTGAAAAGGAGCGTCTTTTAGATATAGCACTTCACTTGCGGGGACAATGGGCTAAACCAGTTGCTGCTGACGCATGGACACCACCAAACAAGGATGGCTATCGCTATTTGCGTGATGCGGCAATAAGGCGTGTGGATGGGATTTTTGAAGTTGGCATAAATCTGGGGAAAGATTGGCAAATTTTGGCGAAATTTATTGCCGGAGAGCCATTTGAGCTAATTACAGCGCTTGGAATTGGCCCTGGTGGCACAGAGGATAGAGTCCCAATGCTAATTGCTCGGCAAAAGGCACAAGTAGCTGCATTGGCATGTGGCTTAAGTTTGAATGGTAAGGCAATTGAGTTGATGTTTTTGCCCGTCAAAGATGGCAATGGAAAAATCACAAAGGATGCCGTAGCTTTGCGCTTAAAACTCCACGACGGATTTGTGGGCACATTCGTCCTCAACCCAAATCGTATACCAATCCAAGTAACAATGCCAGAAGGAACAATTTGGCAAATCAATGAAGTTTTTGCAGTTAAGGCAGTTAAGTAAGAGCATCAGTGGTGAAAATCTAAATGAGGGCAGTCGTGATATCATATGGGGCTGAACGAATCAAAATGGCGCAATTTCTGGAAACATTATTGGGAACATGGGAAAAACTTTGGGGATTGGGATGAGCTTTGCCAGACTCAGTATGAGGCTTTGAAGAGAGTTTTGCCAAGAACAGATTTGAAAATTCTTGAAGCCGGAAGTGGGACTGGGCGAGTTTCAATTCGCTTAGCATTAGAAGGCGCAAAAGTTGTGCTAATGGATTTTTCAATAAATGCACTGCAAATAAGCGAAGGATTTGCAAGGAAGCTTGGTGTTCAGGTTCATCCAATTGTGGGTTCAATATTTGCAATTCCGTTCAAGGACAAAAGCTTTGATGTTGTTTGGAACAGTGGTGTTTTGGAGCATTACAGTGAGGAAATGCAGCGGAAAGCATTAGCAGAGATGATTCGTGTTTGCAAGATAGGTGGTCTTGTCATCTCAATTGTGCCATACTATTATGCGATTTTTTACCGATGTGCAAAGCGATACCTTGAGCTTCGCGGGAAATGGAAATTTGGCACGGAAAAACCCATAAAAACTCTCAGGCATTTCCTTCCGACTAATACATCTTTGGTTTGCGAGTTTGATGCAGGGCACGACCTTCACCTAAAGTGGCTTTGTTCTTTTGATTTTTTGCCAAGGATAATTCGCCGCCCTGAATCTTCCCCTTACCTCTACAAATGGCTCATTAAGCGAATTCGTGGATATCTGCTCGTATCTGTGGCTGAAAGGACAGCAGAATAGAATCTCGTTTCAACCACCAAACGCTTGATATTGTGGAAGTTAAGAGGGGCGGATGAAATTCCGCCAATTTCCCCATTTATTAGCCCAAATTTCCGCTCCCACCCCCCAGCATCTCATATATCCATTTAAGAGCAGTTTGCGCCCTTTCTTGCCATGAATGAGGGGTTACTGCGGCAACTCGGCGCATTTGTTCAGTTGGGTCATGAGCCGTTTTTAAAGCTTCCTCAATTGCACAAATAAATTCGTCAGGTCTCTTAGCGCACCATACTAAAGAGCCGAAGTATGCTAAATCTGATACAGGTGAACTGACAACAGCTCGCCCAGCTGCCAAATATTCGTAAAGTTTTAATGGACTTGCAGCGCGAGTAACAGCATTGTCCTTGAAGGGGATAATGCACACATCCAGACCCTTTAGGTAATATGGCAATATTTTGTAGGGTCTTTTGCCAATAAAATGGATGTTTTCTGGCTTTATCCTCGGTGGTTGCCACTTGTTCAAGTTGCCTATGACAATCGTGGACCATTTTGGTTTTGCCGCTGCAATGTTGAGCAGCAAATCTGTATCTACCCAGAGTGGGTCAACAGTTCCAACGAAACCGATGCGCGGTGGTGGCAAACAAGCTAAGTCGTCAGGTATGGCACTCTCTTTTAAAATTGCTTTTGAAAAGTGCTCAATGTCTACACCATTTGGTAAAAGTATAGCTTTGCGCCCTTGATGGCGATACTGTTCTTGAAGTGTTGGTGAGACAACAAAGAGCAAATCTGCCACTTTTTCGATGGCTTTCTCCAATGGTCGGTCTTTAGGCAGCATAATTGCGTAGTCATCCAATCGGTGATAACATGTAAGATTTGCTTTCAAGGCGCGTAAAAGTGGCAAGGTCAGCTCACCCAAATATGACCACAAAACAATTGGCTGTTTTTGCCGATTTTTTTCCAAGTGATCCAAAACCTTTGGCGTGGCAATAAACGCTACTATATAGCGGCGAATTTTCCTCGGTAAGAAGCGAAATGTTGTTAAAAGGACTGGTGTAATGACTTTAAGGTTGTCAAACTCAACCTGCAACATCGCCTTTTCCTTTTGCCATCTTGAGCGAGAATATGGCGGGTTAATGTAAATAACTGGCACATAGCGGGCTATGGCACGCATTAAGTGACAAGGAGTCCCACGCTCGCTTGTTAAAGTGAATGCGCTTGCGCATATTAAAGTCATCTGAAGATTCCCCCTACTTAAAAGGTATTTTGATTGGATTTTTCTCCATTGATGCTACTCCCCGTTGCAATTCTAACAACCTCGCCTCTTTGATGACAGCGTATAAAAAGCGTTGCAGGCACGCATAAAAACCAGCCCAGCCATCCAAAAAACCGCCCTTGAAAACGAAGCGGCGCATAAATTTCCAAAAAGCGCTTAAAAGCGCCCAGCTACTAAAATGCATTCCTTGCAGAAACTCCATTTCGGCTTCCGTTTGCGCCAATCTAAAGCTTCTCTGCCACCATTCCAGTAAATTGGATGCCATATAATGGCGTAGCGGAAAAGGTAGTTTACCAACCTGACCGTCAACCTGAAAGCGCGGATGTAGCGTTGGTGGCGAAGTGACCCTTTCTCGGAGAAACAACCTCAAAACCCATTCCTGCCAACCACCGTAACGCAACCATCGTCCCAATGCGTAATTGACTCGTTTGACTTTGTAGCCTGCATAAGGTGTTTTGGGTGCATTGATAACTTGCCAAATTGTCTTCGCTAATTCAGGCGTCACTTCTTCATCGGCATCCACAATTAGCACCCATTTGCCTTTTGCCTGTGCAATTCCAAAGGCATATTGTGCTCCAGCGCCCTCCCAAGGGTGCACGATGACCCTTGCACCCATCCGTTCAGCAATCTCACGAGTTTCATCCTCGCTTTCGGCATCTATGACGACCATTTCATCAGCCCATGATACACTTTTTAGGCATCGCTCAATGTTTTTCGCCTCATTGCGAGTCAAAATAACGGCAGAAATTTTCATTTGGGGTCACCTGCCTTTAATTTTTCCCATCGCTCTTTGCTCAAAAGTTGTTTGTTCGTAGTAAAGCACGGAGCAAAGCAGAGTGCCGCCAAATGAGTGCAAGGTGCCAAGTTCAAAGTGCAAGTAAACAATAGCACCGCACTTTGCACCAACTTAACGCCACTACGCTTTGTGGCTAAATACGAACTTCGGATTTTTGACGCCACTTCGCTTTCGCTTCGTGGCTAACTACGAACTTAAACAGATTTTTGATGCCACTTCGCTATCACTTCGTGGCTAACTACAAACTTGGCTAACAAAGCTCGTGGTAAAGATCACCTGAATTTTTTAGTTCGCTCTTTACCTCAAATGTTTTTGGTGAGTGCATTTTTCACAACCATGCTATGTGCTTTAGCTTATGGTCGCTGACGAAACTTTTGAGCGCCTTCTTTAGACGGTGAGACGGTGGAATTTCTTCGCCGAATGAACTTGGCGCTCATTTGTTTCGTCATCAACCAATGGCTAAAGCCAGTGGCATGAGTAACCATCCACGGATTTTCACAACCATGCTATGGGCTTTAGCCCATAGTGGCTAATAGATTTTTGAGCGCCGTCTTTAGACGGCGTGAAATTATCTCAACAGCTTTTCGGCTCGGCATTAGCCTCGCCCTACGAATTTTTCTGTTACGATTTTCTTCAATTAGTGGGGCAAGCCACTGGCTTGCCGATTTTTGAACAGGCTTTTACTGTCCTTACATGACACACAAATTTTCGGCTTTGCAGGAGCCTCACCCTCCCGTTGGTTCGTAGTCAGGCACGGAACGAAGCGGAATGCCGTCAAAAATGGAACTACGGAACATGGAACAAGGGACAATTTAGGACGCCACTACGCTTCGTGGCTAACTACGAACTTAAACGGGTTTTTGACGCCACTACGCTTTCGCTTCGTGGCTAACTACAAACTTGCTGTTTTGTTCGCAGTAAGCGAGAAAAGTTCCCACCGAATGAATTCGGCGCGAATTTGATTCGTCATTAACCGCTGGCTAAAGCCGCTGGAATGGATAAACAACCACCAAACAAACTTTGTAGAAAATTCTTGCCCCAAATGTTTTTGGCAAACGCGCTTTCACAACCATGCCATAACCACTTTTAATCCAACCATGCTACAGACTTTAGTCCGTAATTGATGACGAACTTCCCTTAGCGCCGACTTTAGTCGGCGAAAACTTCCACAAAACAAAGCCGAATAAATTTTGCGCTCATTAATTCGTCATTAACTGCTGGCTAAAGCCAGTGGAATAGGTAACAAAGCGACGAAAAAAGTTTGCAGCAAAGGGCATCGTGAATTATTAAACTCCTTGTGTAATAACTTAGCTATTTCATGTTTGAATAAATTTTATGTCCTAAAGTTTTACAGTGCATTTTTGTTGTGTTCAATTTAAACCCGGCAAAATTGAGTAGGGTTTGGGGCAAGAAGTTTTTGCAAGTCATTATCCCCAATTGTATACTAACTTGCTTGGAATGTAGATAACATTACTTGAGTCTGCTTGTCGCTTCAAATAGCCAAAAGAACAAATGACTTTGTCACAGGCTTTTGAAAGTGATTCACTATGAGTGGCTAAAAAGATTATGGGACGATAAGTGCTAATTGTTCGTATAGCACCTGCGATTACTCGCATTTCTGCTCCTTCTACATCTACTTTGATGACCTTTGGGGGAGGGATTATACCTTTTTCAACAAGTTCGTCTATACACACAGTCTTTACTTCCAGTTCACCATCTATGGCTAAATGTCCCTTCCCTGTGCCTGTTCCGAATGCAAATCTGGCTTTACCGGAACTTTCAGTTACCGCTGCTTCAATAGTCTCCACATTTGTAATGCCATTTATTTGAAGATGCTTTTTCAAAATGCGGACATTTGTAGGACATGGCTCAAAAGCAACTACCATGCCTTCCGACCCAACTTGTTTTGAAGCGATCAGGGTAAAGTAACACATGTGAGCACCAATATCGTAAACAATGTCTCCTAACTTAACGAATTGGACAAAAAGAGCGGTTGTCTCAGGTTCGTAAGTTCCTTTGAAGAAGCGCAAAGGGGCAACCGCAAGAAGGTAAAAGCCTTTCAATGGTCCTTGTCGGACAGGAACCTTCAACCTTTCTCCAATTGGTTTTAGAAGTTTCAGTAATTTCTTAAGGGTTGAATTAGTGACTGGGAAAGCAAACGAAATTTGCCTCATAAGCCCTAAAGCCCCCTAACTATGATTGATTAGCCAACTATCGTGTAATGAAACAATTGGTAGGGCAACTCGCTAATTTACCCATCCAACTGAATAAGACACTTGACTTTAATTCTGCCAATTTTCTCACGAGTTATTACCTCCAGTTTCTCTTTTGCTATTACCACCAGGTCAAGCTGCCCTTTTCTTAGCGCATTTATTGCCAATTCTTCTGCGTATCTTCTCATCTTGCTGGGTAGGTCAATATAGTTTGGCAACCCATAAGAGAGCGCAACATCTACTGCCGAACCAGACCCAAGAATTGCAATGCGATGAGAGTTGGCGAAAATATCCCCAAGTTTAGCCTTAGCATCCAGAAACTCCCTATGATAAGTTTGCACTTTTGCAATGTCCTTTGCGTTGAAGTAACCAGTGTGGAGAACGGCGAATAAAGCATGAGCTATCAAAAGCGAAACAACAGCGTTGCGCGCAGTATCCTTTTGTATCGCCAACCATATCAACCTTCCTGTCAGCATTGCAAGTGCGACGTAAAAGTCAAGCAAATAATTCCAGGATGACCCAGGATTTGTGGCGGTGATGCCAGCAATAAACAAAGCGGCAGCAAGATATGAAAGTTCGGGCTTAAAGGCATAACTTTTGCACGCATTTGTTATTCGCCAGGAGTAAAATGCTAAAGCAACCCAAAAAGGAGAGGATGTCAAAGGACGGGTTATCATGTCAAATGGCTTAAGCCACTCTGATGGCTCATTCCCCAAACTTGCATGGCGCAAATAATTGCCGTCCGAAATGATTTGTAAAATCCCTAAACCAACTGCTGCCATAAGTAGCCAACTGCCTCCAACTAACAATGCTTTTCGTCGTTCCTCACGCCACAAAGCAATGATGCAGGCTATTGGTGCAGCAACAGCGGTAAGTTTTGTGTGAAATCCCAATGCCATCAACGCTACACCTAAACCAACTTTTAACCAATGTCGTGTGAGAAGGACAAGAGCAAAACCTATTGCGGAAAACCCAACTGCCAACGCATCAACCCTATGCACAATCCCGAAGGTAAATAAAGGCTTGGCTGTAAGAAGTAGCATCACAGCGAGCAAACTGTATGACCAGTTTTTTGTTTTGTAGAAAACCCACAGAGCAACGGTAAATAAGATGGAAAGAGTGGCAAGCAAGGAAAGAATGCGCCCTGTGAAGTAGGGGTGGACGAACGAAGGCAATATAGCGCAGATTCCTTCATAAATAGGACCGTAATGGTTAGCAAAGGCTGGTATTTGATCCAATGATGAGTAAGGGGGAATAAACCCTCGTTTCCACCAATAGACGGCGTTAAGAACCTCTAATTCTCCCCAGTCTAACATATGCGGGGCTATCAACTTGAATGCCCAAAAGGTTGACAAAATAGCGGTATTAATGCCTAAAATTGCAAATATGAATAACCATAACCTCCAACTGTTCTCCCTGACTTTCTCCATCTCTAAATTACCTCAAGGGTGAAGCTGGGCTAATGGGCTGTTCTTTTGGAATTTTGCCAAACTCTTTCCAAACCATCCATAACCCTTTCCAAAGTAACGCCTGCCCATGAGCCTGTCTCACCGTAAATTACTTCAACATTTTTGCCCAAAGGGCTGGCTCTAACTGGTCCTCTTGTTTCTGGTCCATAGAGTGCCACAGTCGGCGTGCCGAGTGCTGCAGCAGCATGTGTTGGACCACTGTCAAGTCCGATGAAGACCTGACAATGGCTAACTACGCTAAAGAATTGGCGGAGTGATAGGTGTCCGGCAACATTCAGTCCACCCACAATGTTTGCCAATTTTTCCCCATCATTTTTGTCCCTAATTCCCCCAAAGACAATAACACTTGCCCCAAATTTATTAGCGGCGAGATTTAATAATTCTGCCCAATTTTCAAGTTCCCACTGGCGCTTTATTGTGCTTGCAAACGGATGACAACCCAAAATTGGCTTTCCCAGCAAGCCCTGCCTGTCCAACCAATGCCTCCCATTCTCTAACTCATGGTCACTTAAAAAAATTCTCGGCATATCTCTTGATATTTTTCCGCCAGCAGCTGTCGCAAGCTCAAGATTGTCATAAACAATGTGGCGATTGTATTGAAATTCCACAGCACATGTGAAAAAGTGGCTAAGATATGGGCGGTAGGAAAACCCAAATCTCTTCGGTGCGCCACTAACCCATGCGGCTATCGTCATACCAAATGAAGATGGCGAAAAGCAAACTGTGATGTCGGGGCGAACTTGAGTCACTTTTATCACAAGTTTAAACCATCCCTTCAATGTCCGTTCTCGCACCCACAGTTCATCAATATCGGGATGTTGCTCTAACACTGCACGGGCTACAGGTGAAGTGATGACGATTAGACGCGCTTTGGGATACCCTGCCCGTAGCGCCGTAATAGCAGGTTCCGTAAACAGCACATCACCAATGTGATTGAGTGTGAAAGCAACTATGCGCGGGTATCCCTCATCCATAACCGAAACACCCTCATAAGCCTTTTGCATAGCGTAAGTCCTTATCCAAAAGTTAAGCTTACGGTTATAAATTGCTCCCACAGTCTTTCGTGGCGAAATGCCCATAACACATTGCACGACTGCAACACAAATTATGATGCACTGATTGCCTTAGGTGCAAAGGAGCTACACACTGTAGGTGAGTGAGTTGTAAGTTAGTGCTCAGAAGCTCTCGGTAAGGCGTCAAATGAAGTGGAGTGCATTCAAAAGTGAGGTGGACAAATTTGGTTCTCTACGCTATCGCTTCATGATTGTCTGTGATGAAGCGTCCACGATTCAAATTACCCGATGTGGCGCCTTGCTCAGCCCTTTGAATCGTAATAACTGCACTCAGGTGTTAGCGGCGCAGGTGATTACGATGCTCAAAGTGCAATTGGTGGTGATGAACGGTAGCAGTGTGATGTAGGCACATCAAATTCGCACGAAGTAGTGTGCTTCGTTCGCTTTATCTTTGCATCACTTAAATTGGTTGCGCTGTTTTGGTGGCAACTCATGGGCGAATGTGCAATGCTATTAATGGTGCTGTTATCATAACTTGTTTTGATTCCGTTTGAGGGGCGTGAAAGTGATGGTTAATATAGACTTTGAGAAGCTGCGAAAGCTCGTTGAGTTGATGAACAGCGCGCAGTTGACCGAACTAACAATACGCACAAGTGAGGGGCGCATAACTATAAAGCGAGATTTTACTTTGTTTGCACCACCGCCACAAGAGCAACCAACTCAACAGGAACAGCCCAAGCAAACAATGATTACATCATCTTGGGTTGGAACATTTCATCGCAGCTACACTCCGGGTGGTAAGCCGCTTGTTGAGGTTGGCGACTTAGTTGAAGAGGGGCAAGTTGTTTGCGTAGTTGAGTCTCTAAAGGTGCCGAATGAGATACGCAGTCCAGCAAGAGGTATCGTCGCTCAAATACTCGTTGATGACGGGCAGGTCGTTGAATATGGGCAGCCGTTGATGATACTTGAGCCAGCAGGTGAGTAAATCGTGTGCTGAGCAGTCATGGGGGTGATAAGAAGTGTGCCCATCAAACGCAATTAACGGTATGAAGTCTCGCAACGCTCAGACTCTTCTTGGTATGCTCATCAGCCTCATCATCATAGCATTGCTCATCGGCACATTCTACATTGGCTTTAGCAAAGTCAAGAGGGTGGAGGAAGAGCAAAGGAAAGCAGAGACTACTTTGGGCAAAGTGATGGAGAAGGGTAAGGGTGTTGAATGCCTAAACAATTTGCAACAGCTGAGGCAGCTCATAACGATGTATCAAATTGACCATGGTTCAAATCCAACATCTTTGAAGGATTTGCATACTCCTCCCGGGATTACTCTTACATGCCCTGTAACTGGTGCTGCATATTTTTATGACCCTCAAAGTGGAAAGGTTGTTTGCCCGCAGCATCCTAAGTATTAAATCGGTCGCATTTTATCTGACGCATTGAGGGCGCGAATAAACGAAGAGTGCTAATTCTGTGTCAAACATGATGGCGTTGAGTTGAACGGATCAGATAAAGAAGGGGCGGTAAAATTATGTTCTCAAAAGTCCTTATAGCCAATCGTGGTGAAATTGCGCTGCGCATAATACGGGCATGCAAAGAACTTGGGTTGCGCACAGTCGCAGTTTATTCAGAAGCTGACAGAGACTCATTGCATGTGAGGATGGCTGATGAGGCAATTTGCATAGGACCGCCGCCGCCAAAGGAGAGCTACCTTAATGTAGCTAACATCATCAGCGCTGCCCTTGTAACTGGTGCAGATGCAATTCACCCTGGCTATGGCTTCCTGGCTGAAGACCCAAACCTTGCAGAGATATGTGCTCACTACAAGATCAAGTTCATTGGACCGCCAACTGATGTGATTGAACTTCTCGGAAATAAAATCAAGGCGAGAGAGGTTGTTGAGAGGGCAGATGTGCGTGTGCTTCCAGGTCATCATCATGTGGCTGATGAACGAGAGGCTCTCAGAGCTGCAAGGGAAATTGGCTACCCAGTCATAATAAAGGCAGCTGCAGGCGGCGGTGGAAGAGGGATGCGCATTGTCCATGGTGATTCCGATTTGCTCAAAGCTTTTGCAACGGCTCGTTTGGAGGCAGAGTCATCTTTTGGGGATGGCACTTGCTATATTGAGAAGTATGTTGAGGAGCCAAGGCACATTGAGGTTCAAATCTTGACTGACGAACATGGTAACCTTATTCACCTTGGCGAGAGAGAATGCTCAATTCAAGTGCGCCACCAAAAACTACTTGAGGAAGCCCCATCGCCTATCACTGCCACCAATCAAAGGCTGAGGGAGCGCCTGGGCAGAGCTGCCCTGAGGGTTGCTGCAGCAGTCGGCTATGTTAACGCTGGCACTGTGGAGTTCCTCGTTGATAATGACGGCGAGTTTTACTTTATTGAGATGAACACGCGCCTGCAGGTTGAGCATTGTGTCACCGAGATGGTCACCGGAATTGATATCGTCAAGGAGCAAATACGGATAGCTGCTGGTGAACGATTGAGCATAAGGCAGCATCAAGTTGAGATGCGCGGGCACGCAATTGAATGCCGCATAACTGCTCAAGACCCAAAACGCAACTTCGTGCCCTCCTGTGGGACTATAACGCAATTCATTCCGCCGGGTGGTCCTGGCATACGAATGGACACGCACATATACAGCGGTTATACAGTTAGCCCATACTATGATCCGCTGCTATGCAAGCTTATAGCGCACGGTCGCAACAGAGATGAAGCTATTGCGCGGATGCAGAGAGCGCTTGATGAATGCGTCATTGAAGGCATAAAAACTACCATCCCGCTGCACAGGCGAATAATGAGCAACATATTCTTCAGGCGCGGCGAAACCTACACCAACTTCATACAGAAGCACATGGCTGAAGAGCTTGAGGAGCTTGAATGAACCCCTTTCGCTCCTTTGGCGGACTACGCCTACAAAATGACAGGTTGTAACCTTTAAGCATCTCGCAGCCGAGCCAAATTTCCCCCCACCTTGGGAAGGCTTATTTCACATCATCAGCTGCCACGCTACTTCCAACCAAGTTGCGTCCTTGAGTTTTATTGATTGCACACGAAATTGAATTTGTTCACACGCCGAGTTTCCGCAAATGCTCTCTGCTCTCCCGTATTGATTCAATCACCGGTTTGCTTGTTCTGTCCTGCTCGTAGACTATCCACTCAGCATTTGCGTCCATTGCAGCCTGCAGGGAACCGTGAAGGTTGACTTTGCCTTTCCCAAGCTCTGTGAACTCACCTGGGGCTCCATCTTTGAAATGGAAGTATGGTGAGCGCGTGATGTATCTGCGAATGAATTCAACTGGGTCTTCGCCCCCGACTGTAACCCAATACACATCAACGCAAAGCCGCACCAACTCAGGCTCTGTCAACTCAGCCAATCTGTGTATGCCTTTAACTCCATCAAATGTTTCAAACTCCCAAGCGTGGTTGTGGTAGCAGAAGACCAATCCCTCCTCTGCGCATCTCTTCCCGACGGAGTTAAATGTGTCAGCTGCCAACTCGTATGCCTTTATCCCCTCAGCCTTTGCCACACCGGAGCATATGAGATATTTCCCACCAACTCGCTTTAAATACTCAATGTGCTCTGAGAGTTTGCCCTCATCAGCAACATCGTTATAGCCAACATGCACGCCTGCAACGACGAGATCATGCTCTTTGAGCAGCTCCATCACTCTTTCTTGTGGTGAGATGTTAAATAGGTTGCCAGTCTCAATGCCTTCAAACCCGGCGGACTTAACTTCGCCAAGCACGCCGGCCAAATCGCTCCTTACCCTCTCTCCATAGATGATGAGCTGTATCCCCACTTTTACTTGCGGCATAATTTTTCACCTCACATCACAATTACGATGGATTGTCTGCATTCTTGCTCCGACAAGTTCACAATAAATTTAGCGCACAGAAATTTGATGAGTTGAGCGAGCACAATTGAATTGAGCATCGTGAAGGAAAGCTCGGTTCATCGTGCGGTTCATCTTAAAGCGCGAACGATCAGGGCACATTAGCAAAGGCAAGCAATTTGTAAGTGATGATGGAGGCGCATGAAATGAATTGCAAAGCCAATCAAGTTCTCGTCCGCCTTATACCAACATACCGCTTGCAATGTTTATGCCGGTGGCATTAGATTGAGCTGGTGTGAGCTGTGTGACGCTTGGGGATATATCTATTCTATCAGTTACAATGCTCTCGCAGGTCGGGGGTGAAAGGCAGTGTCAACAGAACAAATGGAGGCAGTTAGAAGGCTCGTAAAACGCCTTGAGGACTCATCATTTGAACTCCTTGAGAGTTGGCTCTCGGATGTCCGTGCATCCAATCCAGATTTGGCATTCCTTCAAGGCGAGGAGATTAAGCCCATCCTTTACTCCCTTGTGTTGCGGGTGATTCAATTCCTCGGCGAATCGGAAAGGGTTGCTGTGCTTCACATGGGTGAGTCAGTTGACTTAAAGCAAGTATTTTACGAGGCTGCCTCATACATTGTGGAAGCCATAGAGGCGCAGACAGAATACATGGTCGGGCATTGCAAGCGGGTTCGCCAAACGGCTGGAAAGGTGGCAGCTATGCTAAATCTGCCGGATGAGCAGATTGAAGAAATTGAATATGCTGCTGGGATACACAACATAGGTTTGATCAACGATGCTCAGAGACTTTACCTTGAACCGAGAAGGTTAACGGAAGAGGAGTTAAGGCGGGCAAGGAACCATTGTGTTGTTGGTGCGGAGATGATACGCCCCATTGAATTTATGAGCCGAATCGTCCCAATGATACTTTATCATCACACTCATTATGATGGCAGCGGCTATCCGGGCGGCGTTGCGGGTGAGCAAATACCGATTGGAGCTCGTATCATCCACATCTGTGATGCGCTGCATGCAATGATATCTCCGCGCCCTTACAGGGTGGCGATGACTTTGGAAGAAGCGCTCCACGAAATTGATAGAGGTGCTGGGAAGCAGTTTGATCCAAAGCTGATAGCGCCAATACATGCAGTAGCTCAGGAGCTCCGAACGCAGTGAGAGCACATAAAAGCGCCGTGAGGTGAGGGCTTATGGCAGAAGCCAAATACACCGTTAAGGAGTTACTCATTTCGGAAGCCGAAGAGATGAGGCGCGAGCAGTCCTCGCCATATAGACCGCTTGCCCCGGCAAGCATTGATGAGACTGGTCTTAAGGAAAGTTTTATAGCCGAACTAATTCTCAAGACACTATACACTCGCGGCACCATGCTTTCTGGCGAACTTTCGGAAGTCGTCAAGCTTCCATATTTCAACATTGTTCAAAATGTCCTGAGCAGGCTAAGACATGAGGAGTTGGTTGAAGTTAGGCGCGGGATTAGCAGATTTGAGACGCAGTGGGAGCTTGGACTTACTTCAAAAGGGATACACAGGGCACGGGAGATCTTTGAATACAATGGCTATGTTGGTCCGGCGCCTGTCCCTTTAAGCCATTATGTCCAACAGATGCAATACAACAGGACTCAATGGTCCGGTATCACCGATAGCCTTCTCAGGCAAGTGCTGAGCGACCTTGTGATAAATGAACGCTTGCTCAGGAAGCTCGGACCGGCTTTCAATTCGGGTAGGTCACTCTTCCTCTATGGCAATCCCGGCAATGGAAAGACATCCATTGCTGAAAGGCTCGCGAGGGCGATGGGAGGGACAATTGTCATCCCATATGCTATTGAGGTGCACGGGCAGGTGATACGATATTTTGATCCAGCGTATCATGAACCTGTAGAGCTTGAGGAGACGGACAAAGCCAGAAGGGTTGGAGAACAGCAGTTTGACCAGCGTTGGGTAGTTTGCAAGCAACCGTTCATTGTCGTCGGTGGCGAGTTAAAGCTTGAGCACCTTGAACTGCATTATGACCGTTCGCTCAAGTTCTACACTGCCCCGGTTCAAATGAAGGCAAATGGAGGTGCTTTCATGATTGACGACTTTGGAAGGCAGCAAGTCCCACCGAAGGACTTGCTCAACAGGTGGATTGTTCCACTTGAAAAGCAGGTTGATTTCCACACGCTCATAACTGGAGAGCAAATCTGCGTCCCATTCTATGTGCTCATCATCTTTTCAACGAACTTGAACCCTAAGGAGCTCGTTGAGGAAGCCTTCCTGAGGCGAATACGATATAAGATTGAGGTTAGTGACCCAACCCAAGAGGAATTCGTTGAGATATTTAAGCGAGTGTGTGTTGCTGTCGGTGTTGAATATGATCAGACGATCGTTGATTACCTGCTTGAGAAGCATTACAGGCAAGTTGGAAGGGGATTGCGTGCCGTTCACCCTCGTGACCTCATGCTGCAGCTCATTGACTATTGCAACTACATGGGCATTCAACCGAAGCTAACAAAGGAGCTTATAGACATCGTGTGTGAAACATACTTTGTGGAGCTATGAGAGCTCATATTCAGAGCGGGTCCAGCAGCAAGCGGTTTATCTCTCATCCGAATGATATGCTCTCAGCGGGCAACCACATCAACCCCATTTTTAGGATCACCATGAGGTGAATATGTGTGCGCTACGGCATCATATCGGATATACACGGCAATCTTGAGGCACTGGAACGAGTGCTTGAGGAATTGAGAGATGTTGATGAGGTGATATGTCTTGGCGACATCGTTGGCTACGGCGCTAACCCAAATGAGTGCTGCGAACTCATCAGGGAAGTGTGTAGCGTTGTCCTGATGGGGAATCATGATGCCGCTGCCGTTGGGATGATGGACTTGCGGTGGTTCAATCCGTTCGCCAGAGACGCAATAAAATGGACGATGCAACAGTTGAGCCACGAGAATGTTAAGTTCCTGAAATCGCTTGGCTCGGTAGCGAGGGTTAACAATTTGTTCATTGCCGTTCATGGCTCGCTCCGTGAACCGCTTGAGGAATACATCCTGGGTGAGGACATAGCACTTGCATCCATAAAGCGAATGCCATCGGGTGTGCGTGTGATATTTTGCGGTCACACTCACATTGCGGAGGCTTACAAGTGGTTCCCGAGAATGAAAGTGATGGAGAGAATAAGCTTCTCAAGTGGTGGTTCAATCCGCATATCTGATGAGGCATATTACATCATCAACTGCGGCAGTGTCGGTCAACCGAGGGATTATAACTTTAGGGCAAGTTTTGGAATTTATGATGTTGAGGCAAGGGAGATTAAGGTCAGGCGCTTGGAATACGACATTAACAAGGCTGCGCAAAAAATAGAGGAAGCTGGCTTGCCTCACACGCTTGCACAAAGGCTCTTTTTGGGTATGTGATTTCCATCTTGACAGAAATAGCTCTGCTTGCTATGCTATAAGTGAAAATGCATTTTGAAATATCAAATGGGAGGTGAGTTGTAATGGCGAAGGTAGCGAGTGATATAATGACGAAGCGTGTGGTGTGTGTCACCCCTGATACATCAATCGACGAACTTACAGCATTGCTTGCGAAGCACAAGATAAGCGGTGCACCAGTCGTTGAAGATTTAAAGAGCAAGCGTCTTGTTGGGATTGTCACTGAGGCTGATGTCCTCGCAAAGCCGGCAGGCGTAAAAACGGTGGGTGAAATAATGAAGAAGCGCGTTGTGACTGTCTCACCGGATACACCTCTTGAGGAAATAGTTTCCATACTCGCAAAGCGAAAGATAAAGCGAGTGCCAGTTGTTTCAGAGGGCAAGGTTGTTGGCATAGTTAGCAGAGCCGATGTTGTGAAGGCAATGGCAGGGTTGTAAGTTATCCAAATCGCATCGGATGATTTCACTCAACGACGCCTTCGTGTGGAAGCCATCGGTCACAAAGCTGTGACCGGTGGCTGTAATTTTAATGGAGAGGAGTTACGCAGCTAAATTCAGGGGCTGCTGTTAAGCTGCCTTCGTCATCCGTTTTTGGGCGGCGCTTGCACGGCAAATGGCGCTTTAGGTGGAAGCAGCTTTTAGCCACGAAATTTTTAAAGCCAAAATTTTGTTCGGGGCTGAAGACACTTTGCCCGCCGTCATTTGCGCCGTTTGCAGCGTTCGTTTTTATCATTTTTCGGGGGAGCTATCGTCGCCCAGACAAAAACAACGCTGGCTGTGTAACTCCTAATGGGGTGATTAGGGGTGCTATTAGCGTGTTTTGATATCGGCTCAAACGCCCTCAGATACTTGATAGCCGAATGGAGGGAGGGGAAATTAGTTGAGCGTTACATTGGCGGCGAGATAACAGCCGCATCAGATGCTATTAACGAGATGGGAGAGATTGAGGTTGGGAGTTTAACCCAGACTGTGATGGCGTTGAAAAGGTTTGTCAGCCTGGCGAAGGCAGCCGGAGCTGTTCCAATATGCGCGCTTGCAACGGCAGTGTTTCGTGAAGCCAGGAATGCGAGCTACGTCATTGAGAAATTGGAAAGCGATATAGGAGTGCCTATCATTTGTCTCTCACAAGTTGCAGAGGCACGGTTGGGCTTTATCAGCGCTATCTCTGCGATGACTGGTATTGGTGAAACTTCAATGGATAGTATCGCTTTCGCCGATGTGGGTGGGCGCTCAACTGAACTCGTCATCGGGGACGCATTTGGCAATGTGCATTCGGTGTATGGGCTGAGCATTGGCTCAAGAAAACTTACCCGGGACTTTATCACAGCATATCCGATACCTTACGATGAGCGCTTGAGATTGCATTCATTCATCCAAAGGGAGCTTTCACCGTATATGGATATCATGCGCGCTGCAGGGCACTTGATCGTTTCCGGAGGGACTGCAGTTGCGCTTGCAATGCTCGCCAATAACACCGTCTCTTTCTCAACTGATGTGCTTCATGGGACAGCTTTACGAAGGTCATACTTGACATCTGTTCTTGAGATGTTGGGCACCATGTCTCTAAAGGATTGCGAAGCCCTTCTCAACTTTGAGCCTAAGAGGGCGCCCGTGTTCTATGCGGGTGTGGCAATCATAGATTCATTGGTTAGAATTGGTGGGTTTAATTCGGCGCTTGTCAGCGCAAAGTGTTTGATGCACGGCGCTTTGGAAAAACTTTTGAAGTTGCAGGTTGACCTCACATCACGGGATGAAATTGCAAAGGCGCTAAACGAGGTGTAGAGCAATTGGGTATTGCAGCAATCTCAACCGGTGATTTGCATACGAGGTGATAAGGTTGCACTGCGCTGTGAGAATGGCGTTGCTGTTTAGCGGGCTTGCAGTTATGTCACTCGGGCTTGCAGTTATTCCGAAAGTTGAGGGAGCGAAAGGATGGCTCGTTAAGCGAATCGGTCAAGGGATGGAATATGTCTCATTCAGACTTGAGCGACCGCGACCTGTGCATGTTCATGTTTTGGTTTGTCAAAAGCGTTTCAGTAAAGGTTTTGTCATAGAACCGATGCTTGCCAACATTGGCAGCATCGGTTTGAGCCCGATACAACTCATAGTTCAAAAGGCGCAGGCATTTACGGGGATGAGGGCAGTTGCTGCGATCAACGGCGGTTATTTTATGTCCGGAACTGGTGCATATCGCATGTCGCCAATCGGATCGTTCATTTGGCGCGGGGAGCTGGTCTCGCCGCCAAACTCACGCTCTGCCCTTATCTGCTGGGAGAATGGCGATATTGAGATTGAGCGTTTGGATGGGCGGGTTGAGTTATTGTTCGGTGGCTCTTCAATACCAATTGTTGCACTCAACCAAGGCATTGTAGCCAATGGCGTTGTAATGTTCACGGCTCGGTTTGGGCAACCGATATTTTGTCCCGTCGGAGACGACGTTCTCCAAGCTGTTGCAAAAGCGCATGACTTGCCCCTTCGCCCTAATGGCGTCCTTAGAGCAACGGTTACCTCAGTCACCAATAGCGGGAGCGTTGTAATACCAAGTGACGGCATAGCCATTGTTGCAAGAGGAAAGGCAACTCGTGCTTTAAAGGGCATAAGTGTCGGCGATGAGTTGCAAATACGGACTGAAGTTCGCCCGGCGAAAATGGGCATTGAGTGGGCACTCGGTGCCGGTCCGAGGTTAGTGCGGGACGGCAGGGTGAGTGTTGAATGGCGCGAAGAGAACTTCAAACAGGAGGCGATATTTGCGGAGCATCAGCGATGCGCCGTTGGGTTGAGTGAGGAGAGCATCATCTTCGTGACCGTTGTAGGGGATGGCGTTAATGGAGGTAGCGGTATTGATGTAGAACAACTGGCGCAGCTTATGGTTCGGCTCGGATGTGAGGAGGCAATGATGCTTGATTGCGGTAGCGTTGCGAGCTTGTATGTTTCAGGCGAGCTCATCGTGCCATCCGGCAATCCACCTCGCCCAATAGCCAATGCCATAGTAATGTTTAATGCCGTCACACCGGGAGAACCGATACGGGTCGCCATTGAACCGAGCGTTATTCATGCCCTTCCAAATGGGCGAGTGCCGTTAAAGCTCTGGCTTGAAGATGAGGCATGTAATAGAACAAAGATTGACAGCGCTATAAGGTTTGAAGTTGATGAGCAGCTGGTGAAGGTTGAAAAAGGCGAAGGGCTAACCCTTAAGGTTGTTGGCTCGCCAAATGAAGATGTGCCGATAAAACTCATCCTGCGAGCGATAGAGCCGGTTAGGGGCATAATGGGTGAAGCGCTTCTTTTCATCCACCGTGCGCCAAGCAGACTAATAGTTATTCCAAGACGCGTTTTCCTTGAGCCAAATGAGACCATCAAGGTGCAGTTGCTCGCCGAGACAGAGGATGGCTACGAACTTTATTACGACACAAGTGATGTGAGGGCGGAGTTCAGCGACGGGTTGATCAAATTTGATGCGAGCACCATGACCTTATCAGCCGGCAAAAATGTTGGGCGAACAAAACTCACATTAACGCTTTGTGGTGCTCAGACACAGGTTGATGTTCATGTCGGAAAGCGTTGGGTTACGATTGAAGAGTTTGATTCGCTAAAGGGTATCTCAATAAAGTGTGTTCCGGCTGATGGGACTGTGAAGGCTAACTGTGAGCTTGTGAGCACACCCGCATTCTCTAACGGGAGTGCGCTGAAGCTCTCGTTTGAGTTCGGGAGCGGTTACACCACAAGGGCTGCATATGTTGTCTTCAATCGCCACATCGGCTCACCGCTCAAGTTGCGCTGTGCTGTTTACGGGGATGGCAGCAGAGTGTGGTTGAGGGCACAGGTTAGGGATGCGAGGGGAAGGATACACTACATGACCCTGTCAAGCGCAGTGGCGTGGCGAAATGAGTGGCGTTTATTGGAGGTGCCAATACCTGAAATTGCAACCCCGCCTTTAACGCTGCATGCAATCTATGTGGTCGCAACATCGCTAAGTATGCCAAGGGGTTCAATACTCATAGATTGCCTCTCAGGGCAGTATTTGTGGGATGGGACATAGCACACCTCAGCGGAGCCAATTTCAATGGAGCTAATTTATCGCCGTGCATTCGTCTGCCCAGCGAAGCTGCCGGCGTTAACAGGTTGCTCATGGCGATGCATAATAGAATTGCACACAATATGTTGTGTATCATGGCAGCGAAGTGGCTATATTTAGTATGCAACGGGAAAAGCCAACGGGGGTGGTAGAAATGAGCGGAGTGGAGGCGCTCAGCGCAAAGGCGGCGGGGTTGCCGAGGGAGACAGTTGAGTTCTTTAATGGCGATGAATTGCGAGCGCGCGTCTTTGTTGAGAAATATGCGTTGCGCTCGGATGACGGGACGCTTGTTGAGCTAACACCGATGGAGATGTGGCGCCGCGTGGCTTCGGAGATAGCCTCAGTTGAACCTACGCCGGAGCTGCAAAGGCTTTGGGGGAAAAACTTCCTCTGGCTTCTTGAGGACTTCCGTTTTGTCCCTGGAGGTAGAATAATGCACGGTGCCGGTAATCCGAGGAAGGTAACGCTGCTCAACTGTTATGTCATCCCGATAAAGGACGATTCGCTTGAAGCCATATTTGATGCGGCGAAGGAGGCGGCGAGAACATATTCGTATGGTGGCGGAGTTGGATGCGATATATCAATCCTTCGTCCGAAGGGTGCCCCGGTGAATAATGCTGCAAGAACCTCAACGGGTGCCGTTTCATTCATGGAACTCTATTCGCTCGTGACGGGCACGATAGGGCAAGCTGGCAGGCGCGGTGCCCTAATGATAACAATCCGAGACAGCCACCCCGATGTGTTTGATTTCATTGACATTAAGCGCGATCCGGAGCGCCAGAGGGTGCGCTACGCGAACATCTCTGTAAAAGTCTCGGACGAGTTGATGCGCGCAGTTCAGTCGGACGGCGAGTTTACACTCTGGTTTGAAAATGAGGTTGTTGGAAGGATTGAAAGGAGGGTGAGGGCAAGAGAACTTTGGAACAAGCTCGTTTATGCTGCTTGGGAGAGTGCCGAACCGGGCGTCATCTTTTGGGACACGATAGTGCGCGAGTCAACTACGCAATATAACGGCATGGAGGTGATCACAACAAATCCGTGCTCGGAAATACCGCTTGAGCCGTATGGTTGTTGTGATCTCGGCAACATAAATCTCTCCAAATTTGTTCTTGAACCGTTCACGCCGCAGGCTAGTGTTGATTGGGAGAACTTGGAAAGGGCTGCAAGATACGCTGTGCGCTTCCTTGACAACGTGCTTGACTATGCTGCGGATAAACATCCACTGCCGCAGCAGCGTGAGGCAAGCTTGCGTTCAAGGCGCATCGGCGTCGGTTTTACCGGGCTTGCCGATATGCTTTGCATGCTCAGGTTGAAATACGATTCGGAGGAAGCAATTGTGTTCGTAGACAGGTTGTTTGAGCGCATCAAAAATATTGTCTACGACGAGAGCGTCAACCTCGCCGTTGAGAAGGGTTCGTTCCCCGCTTTTGACCCAGAGAAGCATATGCGCTCACCGTTCATCCAAAGGCTTGATGAAAGTGTTCTTGAGCGCATCCAAAAGCATGGGTTGCGCAATGCCGCATGCTTAACTGTCCCGCCGGTTGGCTCCGGAGCAATACTTGCTGGCACGACAAGCGGCATTGAACCTATCTTTGCCCTTTCATACATTAGGCGAAGTGAGTCCCTCACCCGTATGGAATTCAAGGTCTATCACCCCTTGGTCATGGAATACATGAGGAGGTTCGGAATAGATGACGAGCGCCAACTCCCCGAATACTTTGTCACGGCGCACCAAATTGCACCTGAGCTGCGCGTGCGCATGCAAGCCACAATACAGCGCCACATAGATCACAGCATAAGCTCAACTGTTAACCTGCCGCACAATATAACTGTTGAAGAGGTCAGCAGGATTTATTTCCTCGCTTGGGAGCTTGGATGCAAAGGGATCACAGTTTACCGTGAGGGCAGCAGGGAAGGAGTGCTCATAACGGAGGCATATGCGCGCAGGTCTGGCTTGAGACAGAAGCCGCGCCCGGAAAAGCTCAGCGGCGTAACTTATAGGCGAGAGACGCCACTTGGGACTGCATTCATCACCGTCAACGAACTCGCCGAAGATGATGAACCTGAGCCGTTTGAGGTTTTCATAAATGTCGGTAAGGCTGGGAGCGATATAGCATCCGTTTCGGAAGCTATTGGGCGATTGATATCGCTGTGTCTGCGCATGCCCTCGCCGATGTCACCGAAGGAGCGAGTCAAAGAGATTGTTGACCAACTTTGGGGAATTGGCGGTGGGAGGCATCTCGGCTTCGGTAAGAGAAGGGTGCGTTCTTTACCGGATGCTATAGCACAGGTTCTTGCTGAGCACACGGGCGTTGAGCCGGAGCGACAGGAGTTGGCGCATGCCGGTGCGACCGATACAAAGCCGTTGAAAGCAACATATGGTGATGAGCGCATCGGTGACATATGCCCAATATGTGGCAACGCCACCCTCGTATACGAAGAGGGCTGCCAGAAGTGTTATTCTTGTGGATATAGCGAGTGCTGATGGCGCAAATGGTATGGTGAATTGTGATGAAAGAGGGGATGAGCAGTAGGCTACACATTCTCATTCCTTGTGTGCTGTTGAAGGCGTTGCTGTTCTGCGCATTGCTCAATGCGCTTTGCCGGGTAAGGGAACAGGTGTGCATCATTGAGGGACTGTTGTGGGATAGAGTCCAGCTTATCAACGAGCAGGGGAAGGCGATTAGGAATTTGGCGGAGGTTCGTTCCAAGCTGCGCTACTTGCAGACAGAGGGCGGTAAAAGGACTCTTGCGCGGATGTTCGGATACATTGAGGAGGGAGAGAAGCTGATCCAACCCTTAGGAATTGAGTTATCTGACGAACCAAGCTTGGTTGATGAACTTCCGACAAATGTGGATGAAGAGGAGAGAGCCCTCTTGAATGAGTTGCGAGTGCAATTCGGCAAGGAGCGTTCTGAGATGAGGCGATCTGGCGAGGGGCGTTTATGTTTGCCCGTCCCTACGGCACAGCTTCTAAAAAGGTTTGAACGCATACAGCGGGAGAAGGAAAGGGTGAGCAAGTGGTTGAATATGGCGGCAGGTATTCTCTGGATTGGCGTTATGCCATAGCGATCGCAATCGTGAGCGGCGTTGCGGTTGCGCTCTCTTTCTTCGCCGGGATATGGTGGTGGTCACTATTTGCGCTATCCCCTGTGCTTGCTCTTGTTTGCTCAACCAAGTCCAACCTAAAATTGACGGTGTTTGCAATCTGGCTTTGTGCCCTCACAATCCATGCTTTGCTTAACATGCCGCTTGTGCCCACAATCATCTCGGTGCGCTCCATCGTGCATCTATCGCCGTTTGCTGCTGCCTTCTTGAGTATACTTGCATGGCTTGGTCTTGCAGCTACGCAGAGTGCTTTCTTCGTCCCAGTTGGTGTTGTTTCATACCTGCTCATTAACAGGTTGGGGGCAATTTGGTTTGTTCTTGGGTGCGCCTGCTCATGGACTCTTTTTGAATGGGTTCGTTCGCTCGGGATAATGGGCTACCAATGGGGATGCATCGCATATGCCCTTTTGCCATCTCTGGAGTTGCTCCAACCAGCGGAGTTCATCGGGATTTACGGGCTGTGTTTTTTAATCGTTGCAATAAATGGTGCTTTTGCTATCTCGTTGGAAAGAGCGTTGAAGGGCAATTGGCTCTTTGGGATATGTGGCGGAGCATTGTGCATTGCCTTTGCTCTCGGTTGGTTTTGCTTTGGCGGATGGTTGATTGAGCGCAGGACAAAGCAGCTGCAGGATGACAAGGCTTGGCGCAGCCTCCCGGTGGCGATAATTCAAGGCAACATAAGTTGGCGTGAAAAGCAAAGCCCAAACGGAGTTGAAAGAGCATTTGAGTTGCATTCAGCAATGACTGAGGCTTCCGTGAAGCATCATCCCAAGGTGATTGCATGGGCTGAGACAGCTATTCCGGCGCCTTTGAATGAGTGGGATAAGGCGATGTCAGCATTGAAACTGCTTTCCGAGCGCTCGTATGCCGATATGCTCATCGGTGCAGTGGAGAGCGAGCAATCCTCAGGGAAAGTCTACAATGCGTGCTATGGAGTAGCATCGGGTGGCAAATTCATGGGAACATATCGCAAGCTAAGGCTTGTGCCGTTTGGCGAGTTTGTGCCGCTGCGAAACCGAATCAAGCTTCTTGAGCGCATAGCGGCGCACGAGCGCGATTTCTCTCACGGTGAGAGGGTTGAGCCGCTGCGCTTGCACAATATTTCAGCAGCAGTTGCCATATGCTTTGATTCGCTCTTCCCATGGGTGACGCGCCTTCAAGTGAAGGGCGGCGCAAACGCCATCGTCATCATCACCAATGACGAATGGTTCTGGGGAAGCTGGATGGCAAAGCATCACGCTGCTGTGGCTAAGCTTCGTGCGATTGAATGCAGGCTCTATGTCATCAGAGCCGCCAATTCGGGCGTGAGTTGCATTGTTGATCCAGTTGGAAGGATTGTGGCTGAGCTCCCGCTGCGTCAACGGCGCACAATGCATGGCGCTGTGTGCATTCCAGACAAACATCTCATGACAGTGTATGTGCGCTTTGGCGACCTCATAATACCGTGCGCATCGCTATTGCTGATTGCGCTACTCTTAGCCTCGTCACTTCCCAGCTCAAGGGGGCGCTCTTCACTCAGCGGTTTGTTGGTTCTTAGCCACCTGTGCGCTGGCTTTGGAGGGCAGTTGGTGAATAGTTTTCTTAGCGCCGAATTTATTCGGCAAAAATTCTTAAGCCGCCCGCCGAATTCGTGAGGACGGCGCTCATAAATTTCGTCAGCGACTATGGGCTAAAGCCAACGGCATGATCATGGGAAGCATCTGCCAACAACGCTTGTAACGAAGAGCGCTGAGGGTAATTTAGTGTCTGCGAATGTGAACCACTTTCGGCTAAAGCCGATAGTCACCTGCGTCCGTTAATCCATGGAGCTGACTCAATCCATCTTTAAAAGCTCATGCCGTGATATGGGTGTATAAACTGGTCCAGACGGCAATAGGTCGCTTCGCATCAGCGTAATATGGCTCACTAATACGCGCCCGAATTGCTCCCTCTCAAACTTCTCAAGTGCTTCCAAGGTTGAGCTCAATCCGCGAGTTGATTTAACACGCCCAATAGTGATGTGTGGATGAAATGGGCGCTCTTCCCTCGGGATGCCGAGCTTAAACATTTCGTTCTCTATGCACCTTTGCAAATTGAGCAGCTCCTCAGTTGCAACCACACCAACCCATAACACTCTCGGTCGCCTAAGGCTTGGAAAACCGCCAACACCGGCGACCTCAAACTCAAGCGGTATAAATTTTTTGGCGACCGCGTCGAGCCTCAAGCTCACTTTCGGAATGTCCTCCTTGTGCACATTGCCGAGGAATTTAAGCGTCAGATGCAAGTTATGTATTTCCACCCATTTGATGGCACCGCCATGCTTTGCAGCCTCAGCTATAACATTGCCTATGCGTTCGCGCACATCCTCCGGGAATTCAATCGCTATGAAGCTGCGGACATGCGACATCACTATCTAACCCCTTTCATTCTCTTGCCTGCAGCAATGCCCGTTGATTCGCCTTTTGAGCGATGGGCAAGTTATAAGTAATGGCGCACGGAATATGCCCACATGGACCGCCGGTCTCTCGTCCATCCACGCTTTCGCATACTTGCAGTGTTCGCACCATCCATCTTTACAAGTGGCTTTGGTGCTGTCATTCTGCAATTTCGGTCATCGCCCTCAAGTCACATAGCGTTAGCTGCTTTGTCGGTATTGTGACGCCCATTGAGAGTTGATGCAAGGGGTGAATTTGCAATGAGAGTTCCCCTGTCATGGCTGCGTGAGTTCGTTGATTTGGAAGTTGATTTGAACGAGCTTTCTAACAGGCTTGAAATGGCTGGGCTGTCGGTTGAAGCCGTTGAGCAGTTTGGGGATGATATGGTGCTTAATCTGGAGGTCACTCCAAACAGAGGTGATTGGCTTTCGGTTGAAGGTGTGGCAAGGGAAGTGGCTGCCATCTTTGACATACCCATGAAGCGCATCACGCCTTTTGTCTGTGAGGAAGCCGACGAGATAACAAATCATGTGAGCATATCCGTTGAGGATACGGATTTTTGCCCCCGTTATTCAGCTCGGCTGATAAGCGGTATAACGGTGGGCGAATCTCCGATGTGGCTGCAGGAAAAGCTGCTTGCATGTGGTCAAACCCCGATAAACAATGTCGTGGATGTCACCAACTATGTGATGTTTGGGTTTGGGCAACCGCTTCATGCATTTGATTTTGAAAAGATCGCTGGTGGCAGAGTTATAGTTCGCAGGGCTGTTTGTGGCGAGACGATCATAACGCTTGATGGTGAGTTGAGGGTTTTAAGCGATGACATGCTCGTCATCGCCGATGAGAGAAAACCTATAGCTGTCGCTGGTGTGATGGGTGGGCTTGAGAGCGAAGTCACACCACAAACGAGCTGCGTATTGCTTGAGTCAGCTCACTTCTTAAACTCAAGCATACGAAGGACAGCGAAGCGCTTGGGCATGCGCACAGAAGCCTCATATCGCTTTGAGCGGTGGGTTGATCCCAATGGGACTGTAAGGGCGCTTGACTTGGCAGCCGAACTCATAGTTCGGGTTGCTGGCGGCAGAGTCCATAGGGGTGTCATAGACATCTATCCGAATCCGATTAAGCCAAGGGAAGTCAGACTGCGCGTGAGCAGGGTGTGCAAGTTGCTCGGAATTGAGATAAGCCAGGAAGAGGCTAAAAGGTTGCTTTTAAGGCTTGGATTGGTTGTCCGGGATGAGGGCGAGGGCATCCTCTTTGTGAGTGTGCCAACTTGGAGGAACGACATTGAGCAGGAAGCCGATTTGATAGAGGAGATAGCTCGTCTTTATGGCTACGAGCGTATACCGGCAACTCTTCCAAAGGGGGTATCAGAGCGCAGCGGTGAGAGCGAACGGAGAATTGTAGAGATGCGTTGCAAGGAGCTGCTAACTCGGCTCGGCTTGAGCGAAGTCGTGACATACAGCCTTACAAGTCACGCAACTCAATCGGCATTTGGGTTTGATAGCGGCGACAACGCTATATTGGTGCGAAACCCCCTGGTTAAAGAATATTGCATGCTCCGAACAACCCTTCTTCCATCTTTGCTTTCGGTCGTGGAGACAAACATGAGGCGCGGCGTTTATGATGTATGGATATTTGAGCTGGGGAAAGTATACTCACTTGCGCCAGGAACGATGCGCCACGAGGAGAGAAGGCATCTTTGCCTCATCGTGAGCGGTGCTGCTCAAGCCGGCAAGTGGGGCGCTAAAAGCGGATTGATTGCCGACTTCTATACGCTAAAGGGCATTGTGGAAGAGTTGCTGAATGCGCTTGGCATCACAAGCGCCGAGTATGTGCTGGCGAGCCATGAGGCGTTCCATCCATACCAGACGGCGCACATCATCATTGGCGGGACGAGAATCGGTGTGCTCGGGCGCATCAATCCGCGCTTGGAGCGCGAGCACGATTTCCGTAACCCTGTTTATGCAGCCGAGATTGACTTTGAGGAGCTGGTGGGTGCTACCCAACGGGTAAAGAAGTTTAAGCCGCTGCCAACCTACCCAGCTGTCATGCGTGATTTGGCTTTCGTCGTCCCTGAGGATGTTGAAGCTGCGGCTGTGGCAAAGGTTATCTCTGAGGCATGCGGTGAGTTTGCCGAATCGGTTGTCCCGTTTGATGAGTATCGCAGTGAACAACTTGGAGTTGGTGTTAAAAGTCTTGCGTTCTCAATCACTCTAAGGGCTGCTGATAGGACACTGAGTGGGAAGGAAGTTGAGGAGCTTATGGAACGGGCGAAACGGGTTGTGTGTGAGCGCTTTAACGCTAAGGTGCGCCAGTGATGTCATCCGCAATATGCAAATGGCGCTGTGCTGCCAGTTAGGGTGAAGTCATTCGCCTTTTGTTGCGGCTAAAGCTGCTCCTACAGCATTTTTGATTTTAAGGTGACAATGGCTTCAATGCTGTGGAATCAATGGAAAGATGTTCATGCCGCTCGCCTGCAAAATGCGCCAAATTGTATAACTTAAAAAGTTGCCAATGTTTGTTCTTCGGGGGCTTCTGCCGAGCTGAGTCAGATGTGTTACTTCCAAAGGTGTGGCAAGGTTGTTCAAGATGCGCATGGCGATGCTTTATGAGGAGCTTGATGGTGCAAGGGTAAGGTGTAAGCTTTGCAACAGGCAGTGTATTGTCGGCACCGGGAAAAGTGGCTTTTGCAGGGCGAGGGTTAACTTTGGCGGGAAGCTGTTCACGCTGACATATGGCAACCTCTCAGCAGTTGAATCTCGCCCAATTGAGATAAAGCCATTCTTCCACTATCACCCTGGGTCAACCTCACTCACATTCTCAACATGGTCATGCAACTTGAACTGTGCATGGTGTCAGAACTATCACCTTTCAAGCATTGCACCATCAGTGACGAGCCGAACGCTCTCACCCGAGCAAGTTTTAGAGATGGCGCTGAGGCGCGGTGATGACGGCATTTGCGTTTCGTTTAATGAGCCAACGCTGCTGTTTGAGTTTTGCGTTGAACTTTTCCCGCTCGCTAGGCGCTTTGGGCTTTATTGTTGCTTCGTATCAAATGGCTACATGAGCATTGAGGCGCTTGATGCGCTCATTGATGCCGGCATGGATGGGATGAATGTGGATGTAAAAGGGCAGCAATGGTCATACGATAGCTATTGCGGCGGTGCAGATGTTGAACACATATGGCATGTTGCTGCGCATGCTAAGGGGCGCGGCGTGCATGTGGAGATAGTTTGCTTGCTGGTCACCGGCGTCTCAGATGATAATGCAACCATTGAGTGGCTCATCAAAAGGCACATTGAAATGCTTGGTGAAAGTGTTCCCATCCACTTCAATCGTTACTTCCCAGCAAAGCATTTTAGAGCTCCGCCAACCGCTATAGAGCGCCTTGAGCACGCCTACAGGGTGGCGAAGGCGATGGGGGTGCGTTTCCCATACATCGGCAATGTGCATGGGCATGCTGGAGAAAATACTTACTGCCCAAGGTGTGGTGAGGAACTTATACGGCGAAGGAGTTTTATGACCGTGAAGATAAACCTTGCCGACGACAGCAAATGCCCAAATTGCGGTGAGAGCATACCAATCGTTGGAAGAGCGAGGGTTTCGTTCTCAAGGGGGTGATGCGTGTGGTGATTGATAAGGTTGTTGTCGGTCCTTTGCAGACAAATTGCTACATCGTTATCTGCGAGGAAACAAAGGAGGCAATCATCATAGATCCCGGCGATGAGGCGCCAAGAGTTTCCGCCGTAGTTAACTACCATGGTGCGAATGTTAAATGTGTCGTTGCCACACATGGTCACTTTGATCATGTGATGGCGGTCGGTGAGTTGAAGGAACGCTATAGCGTGCCATTCATGGCTGGGCGCCAAGAGAAAGATATAATCAAGCACGCAAAGCATCAGGCGCTCTTCTTTGGCTTTGTCGCCTCGTCAGTTCCGGAGCCGGACGAGTTGGTTGATGATGGGCAAGAGATTGATGTTGGCACTCTCAAATTGAAAGTAATCAATGCTCCTGGGCATTCGCCAGGGCACATAGCGTTGCTGCTTGAGAGCCATTTGTTCAGCGGCGACATTGTGTTTGAAAATGGCGTTGGGCGAACGGACTTCCCAGGTGGGTCATATGACGAGTTGATGAAGACAATACGGGAACGGATACTTTCATTGCCCGCAAACACCGTTGTTCATCCGGGACACGGGGGCGAGTTTATGCTGGCAGAGGTGAAATCAATGCTTTCAATGTTCATCTGAAGACTGACACCGCATACGGATAAACCATGGCTGTGCCAAACTGAAAGTGAACCCTTTAATAGTTCCCATTGGAAGCGGCACATTTGATTCGGCATGGTGGGGACCCTTCCCGAATAAAAACATTGGCGACCTCTGTTATGCTTCACTCGCATTTAAAGGTTTAATTTCAGGAGACTCTGGTTATCATCTCGCCCCCAATTAAAACCAATCTCCGGCGAATCGTTGTGCGGTTGTAAGTGGTGGGGGCATATGAAATGCGTCCGGAATGGCGCGTGGGCTGTTGTATGCACTCACTTTTTGCTTTGCGTTACTCATAGTTGTTTGATCATCACTGTTCGGAGTTCGCGGCGCTGTTAAGGCAAATCTGTTGCGCACACCTATCTCAATAGGCATGAGGGAATGTTTTGGCAATTCCAAAGGGGGCGAATGGCAAATGTTTGGCGAGAAACAGATCTTGCTCATACCGGGTCCGACGCCAGTTCCACCGAGGGTGCTAAGGGCAATGTGCCGCCCGATGATAAATCACCGAGGTCCAGAGTATGAGTCTTTCTTTGAGCAACTACTCTCAAAGCTCAAGAGCGTATTTGTGACCGATGGCGATGTGATTATCTTCCCGGCGTCAGGCACGGGAGCAATGGAGGCAGCAGTAGCAAACTTGCTCTCGCCGGGTGATGCTGTCCTTATGGCGTCGGTGGGACACTTCGGTGACAGGTTCGCCGACATAGCGAGGGCATTTGGGGCTGATGTGAAGTTGCTCAGCTTTCCTTGGGGTAAGGCAGTTGATGTTGAAGAAGTTGAAAAGGAATTCAAGTCAGCCAGAAAACCATATCGTGCTTTGCTCGTGACACATAACGAAACCTCAACCGGTGTGACTAACCCAATAAAACTGCTCGCTGCGGTAGCGAGGGAGAACGAAGCGCTGATAATCGTTGATGCCATAAGTTCGCTTGGCGCTATTGAGCTTCCCATGGATGATTGGGGTGTGGATGTAGTTATTGGGGGCTCGCAGAAGGGCTTGATGACGCCACCTGGGCTTAGTTTTGTGGCGCTGAATGAGCGTGCATGGGCGGCTGTGGAGCAAGCTAAAATGCCACGATACTATTGGGACTTTAAGTTGCACAAGCACTATATGGAGCGCCATCAAAATCCATACACGCCGGCGCTCCCGCTGCTGTTTGCGCTTGATGAGGCTTTGAACATGTTGTTTGAGGATGGGCTTGAAAATGTGTTTGCACGCCACGAGAGGATGAAGCGCATCGTCCGGGACGGCGTTCGTGAGATCGGCTTCGGGCTTGGATTGCTCGCCGATGAGGATGTGGCATCAAATACTGTCACAGGGATAACAATTCCTGAGGGCGTTGATGGGAACGCTGTTGTGAGGAGGCTGCGTGAGGAGCACAATGTTGTTGTTGCCGGTGGAATGGATCACATGCGCGGCAAGATGATTCGCATCGGGCATGTTGGCTGGGTGCACGAGAATGACTTGCATATAGCGCTTTACGCCCTAAGGGAGGTCATCACAAGCCTTATCAAATAGCGGCGGTGACAAAGGGGCATGAACATTTAGCGAGGAGGTGGGAGGGATGAAGGAACCCATCGTCTCAGAGAATGCCCCAAAGCCTGTTGGTCCGTATTCCCCTGCACTGAGGGTGGGTGACTTTGTCTTTGTTTCCGGGCAGGGTGCTATAGATCCCGAGAGCGGTAAGCTCGTTGGTGAGACAATTGAGGAACAGACGAGGCGCACACTTGAAAACATAAAGGCACTCCTTGAAGCAGCAGGAGCAACCTTAGCAGATTGCATCAAAGTCACTGTCCACCTTGCTGACATAAATCTGTTCGGCAGGTTCAACGCAATCTACGCCGAGTATTTCCCTGACCCGAAGCCAACGAGGACAACAGTCCAGTCAACCCTCCTTCCGGGGATGCTCGTTGAGATAGACGCCATTGCCTATGCGCCGAGAGGGTAGAAGCAAGCTGTTACTATATGCGCATCACACCATTTGTGTGAAAGATTTTAGCCATGAACTTCATTATCAGTGCATTGTCACTCTGTCAGTGACTCTATCGTCTTTAAGGCAGTGTCAACTTGAAATCAAAACACTGTAAGGACAGCTTTAGTTGCAGCGAAGACTTTAAGGATCAAATGTTGGGCGTATTGGCATTGACCTCCTTCCAATGATTCCGTCCTCTTGAAGGCAGCGCTGCTTCGTTGGCAGCATATAGCATAGGCATCTTCTCGGCGGTTTCGCTGTCTTGAAGGTGGTGCCACCTTGTGATCAAGATGCCATAGGGGCAGCTTTAGCCATGGCAGAAGGCTTGCCCAAAAGCAGCATCAACTGCTCCCGCTTGCCCTAACTATAACCTCCTTGATGCGTTGATCTCGCCTGTAATCTTCCCACACGGTAATGACTATGATGTAGCGTTGATCTTTAGGGGTGCGGTTTGAGGGTAAGTCAATCGTGCCCTTCCAGCGCTTCTTTTCAAAATCAATTGCTATCACTTCCGAGAGCCTAACTGTGAAGCTTGCGAATAGCCAATCGCCATATCTTGAAACCCTCGCGCTTGCACTATCACCCCTTGTTGCCTCAACTGTGATTTGAACTTGTCCACCTTCAGGAGGTAGCTCATCAGGGATAACGGTGACTGAAAGTATGGAGAGACTTTTGAATGGGTTGCCAGAACAGCCGACCAAAGCCATTGTAAGCACCAACTGCAATGCTGCCATTAGCAGCCATCTTCTCATCAAACATCACCCACCAGCTTTAAACATTTTATGTCTGCAGCATCATTTGAAATTTTGTCCGATGGCATCCGGATGATACAATGGTATCTTGTGGCTGTCTATCCTGCTGGCACGATGCGCAACTCAACTTCAAGCGGTCCTACTGTGAATGTATCTCGCTTTGCGAGCGCCTCCACTATGGCTGGACCATTGATGCGTTTCAGCTGCTCAATTGCGTTGCCGAACTCCGAAAACGGTATTGCTCCATATGTGGGGCGCTCACCGTCAGGGCGCATTAGCAAACCACGCTCACGGGCGATTCGGCTTAAGTCAGTGTAGATCATGCTGGCAAGCTCTTGCATCAACTCACCCATTGATGCCTTCCCATCAAGCCTCCTTGAGGTTAGCACTTCACCGCGCTTGAAGACGAGTTGGTTGCGATACAACCTTATGTCAATGGGGACTTGTTCACCCGGGAGTGAGTTTCGCTTCGCGTAAACTTCAACGATGACACTGTCATTCGTCTCGCTTATATTCTCGGCGACGACATTGAGTATGTCCTTTTCGGTGAACAGAACGGGTTCTTCCTGCCCCGGGAGCTTAATAAGCATGCCGAAGATTTTGACAGCCCTCTCGCCATTTTGAGCCGAAGCGCCTCTCCTTCTCGCGAGCCCATCGGCATCGTCTAAAAGCTTTTCAAGGGCTGCCATTATCTTCTCCTTTGGCATTGAGCCATCAATGACGCCGATTGTGACGATCTCCTCGGCACGGTAGGTTAGATCACCTCTAAAGAGCAATTGAGCAATGTATGCATCAAGGCTCTTTCTATATCGTTCCAACTCTGCCCTCGTTGCTTGCAGCTCATCAACTTGCCTTCTCAGCTCATCAAGTTGCTTTCGGGTTATGGCGATGGAACGCCTCGCTGTCTCGTTGGCTTTGGCTATCTCAAGTTTCACTCTCTCCAATTCCCTGTGGCTGCTCTGCAGTTTTATCATTGTGTCTTTTAGCGCAGCATCGGCTCGCTTCAATTCCGAGCGGGTTGTCGCAAGTTGAGCTTGGGATTCTGTGAGCTTGTTCTCTAAGCGCGCCAACTCACAGCTCATCTTTTGCAGTTGAGATTTTGAATTGCTAAGTTGGCGCTTGACCATGAGCAACTCTGCACTCGCTTGAGCATATTGGCGTTGCACGAGCGCGATTCTTTTCTGCTCGGCTCTCAACTTGGAACTCAAAGCTACAGCCTGTCTCTTCCACAAATGATATGAGGCGCGCAACTCAGCAAGGTGCTTGCGCAGTTGCTCCCTCTCGCTCAAAAGCTTATCAAGCTCAAACAATGCCAATCTGACCTCGCGGCTAGCAGCAGCGAGGGCGGTGAGCGTCGTTACAAAAATGAGAATACCGGCAATTACAGAGATAAGCATTGCCGTGTGGCGCGGGCGGAGGCGAAATATCGTTAAACGCTTCTTCCCGAGCTTCCTGCCGAGCACATCTCCAATGTAGGCTATTAAGCCGCTGGCAATAGTTAGCGCTCCAATTAGCAGGATTGAGTGCATGCTCTTTAACACCTCGCATGTGACAGAGCTTAATTACAGATGCCCACCGATAAGTATGCTGCTGCGCCGATATGCCGACGGAATCGGTTTCCAGTATGTTTGAGTTGCTGTCAACGCCGTTTCAAAAATCAAAGTGGTATCCAGTTCATTTGAAAATTTAGCTCCCTCTCACTATGCGGAAGCAGCGTTAGCGTTTTCCAAAAGCTTTAGTGTGCGGGGCACTCATGCTACATTCTCCCCCGCCATCATCTACAATTAAACATGTGAGCTGATCAAGGGGTGGCTTGCCTGCTCCGGCATATGCAAGTTCGGCGGTGAGTCAGTTTTATCATTTGCGCATTTGTGGAAGGAGGTGAAAAGCATGCTGCGAGCTGGGTTTGCGAGAGTGGACATAACCCCACCAATCAATGTTTGGCTGAGCGGTTACGCGGCGCGCACTTCGCCGGCAGTGGGGATACATGATGAGTTGCGCGCAACTGCGCTTGTGCTGAGCTACGATGAACAAAAGGCGGCTATTGTTGCGCTTGATTTGATCGGGCTTGACTTTGCAACCGTTGATTCAATAAGGAAACTTTCCTCCGAATGGGCTGGCGTAAGCGATGAAGCGCTCATTATCAATTGCTCTCACACTCATTCTGGTCCAATGGTCTCACGGCTTCGTGCAATGGGCGATGTTAACAGGGCATATGTTGAAACTCTGCCCATGAGGGTTGCTACAGCCATTAAGCTTGCCCATGATAATCTCAAGCCGGCAAAGATTCTGTTGGGTGTGTGCGAGGGTGCAATTGGCATAAACAGGCGTGAGCGCAAACCCGATGGCTCAATTCAGATTGGAAGGAATCCCGAGGGTCCGGTTGATCCCAATGTTTATGTGCTGCGAGTTGAAAATGAAAGCGGTGCTACGATGGGCATCGTTGTGCATCACGCTGCACATGCGGTTGTGCTTGGTCCGAACAATCTGCTCGTGTCGGCTGATTATCCCGGAGCCGCGGTGAGGGCAATTGAAAGGGCATTTGGAGATGGCACTATTGCGATGTTCCTTCAAGGCTGCTGTGGCAACATAAATGCAAATCGTGAGAAGGGGACATTTGAGGAGTGCGAGCGTATCGGCACAGCACTTGCAGGGGCAGCTTTGAGGGCTGCTTCGTTTGCAACCGAAGTTGAACCAACACCTATCGTAGCCAAAAGACGAATGCTACAGCTTCCGCTGATGTCACCACCATCAAAAGATGAACTCAGGGAGATGATGCAGTCATACCGCAGGGATTTAGATGAGGCAAGGAGATCCGGCGACAAGGTCAGGGAACGGTTGGCAACAGCAATGCTTAATTGGACTGAAGAAGTTATCAAGTTGACGCGCTCGCGCAGAGCAAGCTTGAAGCAGCAATTTGAAATGAGCGCTTTGCGCGTCGGTAATCTCGCTATCCTCGGTCTGTCAGGCGAAGTGTTCATTGAGTATGCGTTAAGCATTAGAAGCAGTTCCCCATTCAGAGAAACATTCGTGCTCGGCTATACCAATGGCTGTATCGGATATGTTCCCACAGCGAGCGCATATGATGAAGGCGGCTATGAAATTGATATGGCTTACAAATACTACGGCACGCTAATGCTTGCTCCAGATTGTGAGAAGCTGATTTTGAGTGAGGCAGAGAGCCTGTTGAATGAGCTGTCGGCTCACAAGTAAGAGGCATCGTTAGAGGGGGCTTGACAGTAATGCCCCTTCTGGATACAATGTGAAATGCCAAGTGTTTGTCGGATGAAACTCAATGGAGGTGATCTACAGTGAGGTGAAGTGGATTTACGCTGATTGGGTTGCTTGTCGTAATAGCCATAATCGCGATCCTGGCGGCTATCCTGTTTCCCGTGTTTGCCAGGGCGCGAGAGAAAGCTCGCACAGCCTCGTGCCAGAGCAACATTAAGCAAATACTCCTCGGTATCAAGATGTATGTTGAGGACTATGATGGGCGTTTCCCTGGAGCAAGGTATAGACCACCAGGTCTGCCGCAATATACTTGGCGCGCTGTTGTCTTTCCCTATGTTAAGAATGAGCAAATCTTTGTGTGCCCATCAAACCCCAATCTCTTTCAGGAGACGGGAGATATTGCTGGCAATTATGCGGTCTCAGCGTGGATGTTCTGTTCCATCGAGTGCGATCCTGCGAGGAATATGAGGGTGAGTCAACTCATTCACGGGGTATATAAACCAACGAGCAGCTTCTGGACTAACATACCGCAGGCAACGCCAAGTGGTCCGGCACAAATGATCATCATTACCGAAGTTGGTCCTGGTTGCGGGCATATTGACTTCAGTGGGCACTTCAGGTGTGGCGGCAGCAACGCATGGTTTGCCACACGCCCGTTCACTGGTCATCTTGGTGGGGCAAACTTCGGCTTTGCTGATGGGCATGTCAAATGGATGAAGTGGCTGCAAACATTCTCACCGATTTTCATGTATCCCGGGGACTGCTGTTCCGACACGAACTACAGGGCAATGTTCAATCTGCATCCGGATGTTGTGAGGGCAATACAGTAGCGAGTTGATGGAAAGCGCAGGAGCCGGATGCTAATTCAAATGGTGTTAGCATTTTAACGGTTAAGGTAGCGCGAATGGATGCGATGAGATGGTGCTTTATTTCCCTCAAGGTATGGCGATGGTATTATATTGCCATGGTGTGCGCCATTAGTGTGTTCCTCGCCGCCAACCACTTTAGCAGCCGCACGATGAGGAGCTTAAGAGAAGATAAGTTGGATAACCAAGCTGTGTTCCCTGGTAGAGACAATCAGCGCTGTTGCGGTTCGCAATGGAAGGTCTACACCGTAAGAAAGTTATCCGACGCTGAGTTATACAAAGCGTGGGTTTATCCAGTTAGGGAGGAGCATGAACGAAAACTTCCATTTTTGAAGCCGGTAGAGGTTTATGGCAATCCGAAGGCGCGCATCTGCGTGAGGGCATTTTATCCATTCCATCGTGGGCACGAGCACTATAAAGACTACTTCAAAAGCCTCGCAAGGCAGCATTACCCACATTTGCGTGTTGAGTGCGTAAACTTTGGGACACCAACCGGATTTAAACTGTTCCGCAAAGAGGGTCTATCGTGCGGGACTGTTATGCTTCAGGGATACCCGCAGCCTAAGGCAAGGTTTGGTGATATTGAGTTGCCCATAGTTTTTGAAGGCCCGATGGATGAAGCATGGCAGAAGAACGATTTGGAAACACTTGTGGGACAGCTTATCAACCATGATTAACCACGACCGAAGCGAGCGCTCCCTTTTAAAGTCAGCTGCATCCCGATAATTGCTGAAGTTGCGCAAACCGCGATGCAGCATTAGTTGATGCGGTAAGCCGTGAACCTATTGAGGTGTGTTCTTTAACTGTTTGCTCCTCCGTTCATAGAGCGGCAAGTTGTTGGGTGAGACAATTTCAAAAAAATTAAAGTGGCACGACCGCCGTTTGAATCACGAAATGATAAAAACTTTCACCGTGCATCGTCGCCACTTTTTGGCGGCGGAATTTAAACGACTATCGTGGGAAAGTTGCGACACTACATAGGGTGGTGTTACCATTTTTGAAAACGGTATGATAAGCAAACGGCGGGCAGTAGCAGGGACGCACGAAATGTGTCCCAAAAATGGATGGACTGCTATCCAGGAATAGTGGTGTTTCGTTTGCTCACGCTTAATTTGCGTTGTCAGTTGCCGAAGCTAATCTTGCGGAGGGTAGGTATCTTGATCAGACATGGTTCATAATCCGCCACGAAGTGATAGCAGGGCAGTGTTTTTGACAACTCGCCGCTGCGCTCCGTGTGGAACTATAAGCATATTTGAACCACACCTTACCCATGTAGACTTTTGGCAAAGTGTCCTTGCGCTACTCTTTGCATCATAAGGGATTGAGCTTTTACGCAGGTGGATGCCACCTTGATTTTGAGAACAACATGAGGGTGTGCAGCATGGGCAAGTTGACTGTTGAACTTGAAGTGAACGGTGTGAGGGTAACTGGGCTTTGTGGAGAGATGGTTGCGTCACTTCTTTGGCGATTAGGTTACAGGTCATTCAGACACAGTCCGAGGTTGCACGAGCAGCGCGGGATATTTTGCGGTATGGGCGTTTGCTTTGAATGCCAAGTGGGCGTTGATTATGGTGACGGTGTGTTGCGCAAGGAGAGAGCATGCATGGTTTTGGTATCAGAGGGCTTGCGTGTGTTTACGGAGGTTTGACTTGCTGTGAGCGACAGGCAGGAAGGGAAAAAGTATGAGGTTGTGATCATAGGTGCTGGACCTGCAGGGTTGGCAGCTGCTGCGACAGCTGCAAGGTATGGCGTGCCGGTTTGTTTGGTTGAATCAAGTCATCAAGTTGGCGGGCGATACTTCAAATATGCGAAGAGAACTTTTCGCTCCGAGCAATTGCTAAATTTGATGCTGCGCGAAGTGTCTATAAACAGGTCTTCAGAGTTATTGTGTGGCGCAAGTGCCATATGGATTGAGCGCCAGACAGATGGCTCGTTCAAAATCCTACTAAAGACTCGTTTTGGATTGACTGCCGTTGAAGCGCATACCGTCATTATCGCGGTCGGAGCATATGAGCGTCATCTTCCGTTTCCCGGTTGGACAAGCCGCTGCGTGCTTTCAATGGGTGCAGCACAGATGCTCTTGCGAAGCGATTGTCTTAACAGCATCAAACGAGCTGTGCTCAGCGGGACTGGACCGTTACTTTGGAAAGTGGCGTCAGAGATGTGCGATAATGGCATTAAGGTCATGGTTGTTAGCTTTGCGAGTTTATCGCATTGCTTAAAGCAATTTCAGGCGCTCGCCACCTGCCCGAGGGAATTGATTGAAGCAATTGCATGCCTCCTTTCAATCGTTCGTCACAGCGCCCGTGTTTTGTTCAGACACGCAGTTGTGTTCGTGAATGCCAAGAATGATGTTGAGGTGTTCGTTGCACCAGTTGATGAAGTTGGTGCCCCAAATATCAGCGAGTCCATTTCACATCGGTGTGACCTCGTTGCCATTGGACACGGAAGGAAATAATTCCGAAGTCTTGTGACTTCGGCTACGGAAGGAGAAGAGGGGGAAGTAGCCGAATTCGCAAGAATTCGGGGGAGGGGAGGAAATGAGTCCGAAGTCTGGCGACTTCGGCTACGGAAGAAGAGAAAGTAGCCGAATTCGCAAGAATTCGGGAAGAAGGAAATAATTCCGAAGTCTTGCGGCCACGAAGCTTTAGCGAAGTGGCGTCCTAATTGTCCTTTGTCTCGTGTTCCATGTTCCTTGTCCCATTTTTGACGGCACTACGCTTTGCTCCGTGCCTTACCACGAATCAACGAACTTTTGAGCGAAGAGTAAACAAAAAATCCAAGAACAATCTCACTTTGAGGGCAGAACTCTTGCCAAGCCAAAAGAATTCGGACGTTCGGGCTAATGCCCGACCGAAAAATCGGGACGAAAACTTGCACACCAGTGAGCGTGCCCTACGAGTTAGCAAAAATCGGAGGGCAGGGCTACTGCCCCTGCCGAAAATCAAAGCTAAAATCGGTGCTCAGGTAAGTTGCTCAGCAACTACGGACTAAAGTCTGTAGCATGGTTGGAATAAAAGTGGCTATGGCTACGGAAGAAGAGGAAGAAGAAAATAATTCCGAAGTCTTGCGACTTCGGCTACGGAAGGAGAAGGAGGGAGAGAAGAAAATAAACCCGAAGTCTTGCGACTACGAATACGAAAATGAGCGCTGAATTTATTCGGCGAGAATTTTCATCCGCTGTCTAAAGACAGCGCTCAAAGAATTCGTCAGCGACTATGGGCTAAAGCTCATAGCATGGTTGTAAAAAAGTGTTCACCAAAAAAACATTTGAGGTGAAGAGCGAACGAAAAAAAGTCAGGTATTCTTTGCCACGAACTTCGTTGTCTAAGTTCGTAGTTAGCCACGAAGCTTTAGCGAAGTGGCGTCCTAATTGTCCTTTGTCTCGTGTTCCATGTTCCTTGTCCCATTTTTGACGGCACTACGCTTTGCTCCGTGCCTTACCACGAATCAACGAACTTTTGAGCGAAGAGTAAACAAAAAATCCAAGAACAATCTCACTTTGAGGGCAGAACTCTTGCCAAGCCAAAAGAATTCGGACGTTCGGGCTAATGCCCGACCGAAAATGACGAAAGGCAGCCTGAGAAATGAGATTTGTTCGTATTAACAAAGCCTAAAACATTTGGATTTTGTTTGAGAGTAGTGAATGATGCTCAAAAGTTCACGGTGATGCTGGTAGCAAAGACCCAAAATCATGCTTTTGCTCGCGCTGTGAGTTGTAGAATCCCCAGTGCGCTCCAACCTCACCTTCGACTTCTCTCTTCCACCTTTCATCAAAGGCTTCAAATAGGAAAAAGCCTATGTTCTGTTTAATCGCTTCGCTCATTAGCTCTTTAATGAACCGCCTCTGGTTTTCAAGGCTCGGGACTGCTGCGCCATTCTCAGCACCCGCACTTGGCCAACCCGTCTCACTCAAAATGACATGCTTATTAGGATACTTCGCCTTAATTTCTTCGTAGCGCATAAGGACATAAGCAACTGCATTCTCAATTGGCTGTCTCTCCCAGTAGGGGTGCACATTGATAAAGATAATGTCAACGGCGTCGGCAAGGTCTGGGTTATCATTCCAAACATGCCAAGGCTCACCCGTTGTTACAGGCACTGAGATACGCTGTTTGACATAAGCAATGTGTTCTTTTAGCTTCTCTTTAGTGACATCGCCGCGAAGTAATGATTCGCTGCCAACAGCTACAAACGGTATGTTGGTATTCTTTTTGGTAACGGTGATTAGGTTGGCGATCTCCTTGCTATTGGCAGCAGGATTAGGTCCCAACCATGCTGTCGGAACAACCTTTAAGCCATACTGACCTGCTAACTCAGGGATTTGCTCTAACCCGTTAGTTACCGAATAGGTGCGAATGAAGTGAGCCATCTTTTTCAAGATAGGCATATCCTCTTTCATTTGTTCTCTCGTTGGGTAGACGCCGGTTAGCGGACTTTGTCCATCACGAAAAGGACCGTAGTTGACTCCGATTATTTTCCCGAATTGAATATCATCAGTGGTCGGTGGACCAAGTGAGGAAACCTTTCCACCACCACACCCCGAAACTATTGCGAATGCAATCGCAATATAAACAGCAAGTGAAAAACATTTCTTCATCATGTCACCATCGCCTCCCTTGGTTCTTGTTCTTGTGCTATAGACCCAAACTCAATTTTGCTGCGTTGCCATTCATAGCGTGAAGCATTTGCGAAGTGCTGCATCCAGCATCGGTCAAGTTATGATGCAACGAGTTTACCACCATTAGAAGAAGGAAAGAATTCCGAAGTCTGGCGACTTCGGCTACGGAAGAAGGAAAAAGAAAGAATGAGCAAAAACAAAAGGGGAAGAATCACGAAGTCTTGTGACTTTGGCTGCGAAAGGAAGGGAGAAGGAAGCAAAATTTGAAATAAAGAGCGAAGAAGAAAATAAACCCGAAGTCTGGTGACCTCAGCTGCGGAAGAAAAAGAGGGATGAAGGAAGTAGCCGAATTCGCAAGAATTCGGGGAGAAGAAAATAAGCCCGAAGTCTGGCGACTTCGGCCTACGAAAATGAGTGCCGAATTCATTCGGCGATAATTTTCCACGCCGTCCAAAGACGGTGCTCATAGGTTTAGTCAGGGCTATGGGCTAAAGTCCGTAGCATGTTTGTGAAAAAGCATTTACCAACAACATTTGAAGTAAAGAACGTGGTAAGAGTTTTGTCGTTTCACGATTCAAAAGGGCAATCATGTTGAAGTGTTAGGACTTGCGAAGTTGGCACTTTCTTTCGTAGGGAAGTGATAATTCATGAAGCATCAGGACTTGTTCCAGATGGTCTTTAAAACTTCCATCATTGCTAAGGTGTGACGCTGCGAGGTTACAGTTTTGTCACCTTCACGATGCAGAGGATGTGTTACCTTTTTGGAGTGAAAGCCGCAAGCAGGTGAAAAGCGTGCAGGTGATGAGGATGAAAATGGTTGGCATCGTCTTTGTCGTCTTCACTCTAACTTGCAGTGTCGGCTTTGCTGCGGGGCGAATTTTCTATGTCTCCTCTTCGTTGGGTGATGACCGAAACGATGGCTTATCGCCAAAGTCGCCTTGGCGCAGTTTGGAGAAAGTGAACGCAGTGCAATTGCTTTCTGGTGACTGTGTGCTTTTCAAGCGTGGCGATGTTTGGCGCGGTCAACTCATTCCGCAAAGTGGTGATGAAGGTGCGCCTATTATTTACGGTGCTTATGGCGATGGAGAGAAGCCTTTGCTTCTCGGTTCGGTTGCCAGAAACAGTCCAAGTCAATGGGAGCAAGTGGGTCACAATCTTTGGGCGACGACGAAACCAACCTTCACTGAACTTAAACCATTGAGTGATTTCGCTGCATCGCCTTGGACAGTTCATTTTGAAGGTGGCGCTAAAGTTCGCTTCACCGTGTCCAAAACCGACGTTGATGCTTTACCGACAGTGAGAATTGAATGCATCCAAAGTGGCACAGCACCAAATCACATCCAACTTTACAACCACCGCTTGTCGCTTCGTTCTGGCGACTATTTTGAGTTTGTCTTTCGCATCCGTTGCTCAAAGCCTTTCATTTTCTCACGCATCATGTTGATGAAACAGTCTGCCCCTTGGACAGCATACGGCATATCGCCCACACTCAATGTTGAAGTGAGCAAAGATTGGAAGGATGTCGTCGTTCGCTTCAAAGCCATGCAAACAGCCGATGATGGAAGAATCACGCTTTACTTAGGTGGCGCATTGCCCTCAGGGTCGGTTTTGGAGTTTCAACCGCTATCGTGGAGAAGGTTGCGTTGCAATGAAGCGGAGGAACTCTCGTTGGATGTAGGAAACATCATCTTTGATGGTGGGCGATTTATCGGTATCAAAAAGTGGTCACTAAAGGATTTGAAACATCAAGGCGAATTTTGGTATGATGCACAGAACTGGCGTGTCTTTATGTATTCAGAGCGCAACCCAGCACAACTTTACAAGAGCATTGAATTGGCGTTGTGTCGGCACATCATTGACCAAAGCAACAAACATCACATCGTCTACGAGAACTTGTCATTGCGTTACGGTGCAGCGCACGGGATTGGTGGTGGAAACACACACCATATCATCATCCGCAATTGCGACATCTCATACATTGGTGGTGGACATCAATTCACCACACACGATGGAAGACCAGTTCGCTATGGCAACGGTGTTGAGTTTTGGGGCAACGCACACGACAACCTTGTTGAAGGCTGTCGCATCTGGGAAGTTTACGATGCAGCGTTAACTAATCAAAACAACGCTCCCAATGTGAGACAGTTCAACATCATTTACCGCCACAATGTAATCTGGAACTGTGAGTATTCGTTTGAGTATTGGAACCGTCCTGAAAGTTCCGAGACATTCAACATACGATTTGAGCACAACACATGCGTCAATGCAGGCTATGGTTGGGGACATTCTCAACGCCCTGACCCAAACGGTCGCCACCTTATGTTCTTCTTCAACTCGGCTCGCACAAGTGAGTTCTATGTCCGCTACAACATCTTTTACAACGCCACTGAAAGTTGCTTGAGGATGGAAAACGACTGGCGAAAAGGGCTTATCATGGACTACAATTGCTGGTATCAAACAAAAGGCATCTTGGCACAATTTTTGAAACTCCGCTTTGCACCTGAGCAGTTTGAGGATTACCGAAAGCAAACTGGGTTGGATGCTCACTCCATTTTCGCTGACCCAAAGTTTATAGACATAGGCAAACTTGACTTCCGCCTCACCCAAGATAGCCCAGCAAGAAGGCTTATTTACGAAGGCATCCCGGCAGGCTCATCAAAACGGTTGACAGAGTGACCGTTATGTGCATAGTGGGAGGGCAAGGCTCTTGCCGAGCCAAAAGCAATGCGATTTTGTTTGTAGGAGTAGTTTCAGCCACGAATAAACTGCAGGATAGTCATTGTAAGAACAACTTCTGCTGTGAACTAATTTTCAAGGCTGAAGCCTCTCCTATGGCTGGTTATGGGTTAGGGCATTTGTGGCTTTTAGCTCATCTGTCAAGATAGGGGGTGCAACAATGAGATTGAGCACAAAGTGTTTGAGATGGTTAACCGTTATACTTTTCGCTCTTGTATCAGTCGCTTCAGCTCAAAGTCCGCTTGCTAAAAATTTTGCTGATAGGCTTACTCTTTACTTGCCTTTTGATGGCGATGCCAATGCTTTAGTGGCAAAAGGAAATCCGATGGAGATGGCAGGTGGCTTTGAAGTCACTTTCGTTCAAGGCAAAATCGGGCAGGCTGTTGAATGCGGGCATAAGGGCAAAAACCGATTTTTGTCCTACCTGACAACTTCTGCAAATTTCAAACCCAACATTTATGCCCAACAAGGGACAATCGCTTTCTGGGTCAAACCTAACTGGAACGGAAACGAAACTTCAGAACGATTTCGCCACTTCTTTTCCATCAGAAGTGGTCTCTTCTACCTGTATTGGCATCGTAGCGCTCTCACTTTCTCATCCACAATTCGCTCAAAAGCAAAGCATCATTACGCTCCCAGTGCTTCAGTTGCTCATTGGAAAGCGGGCGAATGGCATCATGTAGCCGTTACATGGTGGCGTGATGAAAAGACATTAGTTGGTTTCAAGCGAATTTTTCTTGACGGTCAACTTGCAGGAGAAGCGAGAGATGTTTTGATGGATTTTGAATTGACGGGAGCACTCATCATCGGCGGTTTAGACGGTTCGGAGACTTTTGAGCGACTTGCCGATGCTGCTATTGACGAGTTCGCAGTTTGGGAGCGGGTTTTGAACGAAGATGAAATTGCTCAACTAATGCAAATGGGTCGGGAAGGTCAAGGGCTAAAGGACTTGCCTTCAGTTCAAAGGTTAGCCAAAAGCACAAGAGAGCGTTTACCGAAACCTCTACCACCTCAAAAAGGCAATTTGCTTTCTAACGCCAGTTTTGAAGTTGGGACTCGTCCCTATCGTGCATCCAACATGAGCCTTAGGCTTGACGAGAAAACGAAAGTTCACGGTGAGCGTTCTGCCTGTTTTGATGCTTCCCATTGGACTGGCACGACAATTTTGACCAGCGGTTTGTTTTCTGCTCGCTCAAAAATCCTTCACACCTTTTCGCTTTGGCTGAAAGCCGAAAGGGAAGATGTTCCTGTTAGGTTCGGAATTTACAGCGCTTATGTTGGTGGCAGCGAAGTTTATGAACGCATCTTCTACGGGCTTGAAACTCAAACGAAAATTTCAACTCAGTGGCAACGCTACCAAGTGACAGGTGAGTTGCCACCTTCGCCAAATAACCTTTACTTTGTCCAAATCGCTGTCACAAGTTCTCAG
>JANXAS010000023.1 GCA_025062195.1 Armatimonadota bacterium | reverse complement strand
TAGGACTGTTTGCACAGGCTTGTGTGCGAGCGCTGCTATATTGCCGTTCCTTGCCGCCCCGAAGGAGAGGCGTTTTTCTCTCCCACATTGTCGCTTCCTGCTGCATCAACCAATGACAACCGTTATAGGCGTGGCGGCGGATATTGCCATTAGCGCAAGTGAGTTGCGCCGCTTGAGGGAGCGCTATAACAGCATCGTTGCAGCCGAAACGGGTAAGTCACTTGAGCAGGTGACGATTGATACCGATAGGGATTTTTGGCTCACTGCTCAGGAGGCTTTGGAATATGGGCTTGTAGGGAGGATCATAGCTTCGGTCCACGAGCTTGAAGGAGGCATATCATAAAGACGGCTTTGCCAAGTGACCCGCCAAAATCGCTGCGCCGCATCGTCTGGCTCATCATAGCTGCCCCATGCGTTGGCGAAGTTGGCTTTCCCTTGTTTCATCCCAGTAGCCACAATCAAGTTCTATGAAGATGGTCGTGTAAGGGAGGGTTATGTTCGTCTTGAGAACAAGGATTTGAAACATGTTTGAAGTGTCGTTCATCCTCCTTATCAATTCCATGTGCGGCTCACGGCGGACATCCAATCCGTTTAGCAATTGATTGAGTTGCTGGCGCAGCGTTATTATCCCGGGTGCATCCTGCTCCTCAACATGTTGAAGTTCGGCATCAAGGTGAATGACAGGGCGTATGTGAGAATGAGAGTTGATGCACTCAAGAACGCCCCTCAAAACATCAATGTGGTCTGAATCTGTTACCAGAGTAGTTATGCCGGTTGAAGAAAGCATCGGGAAGGCAGAGTCAGCGATGACTACCCAATTTCGGTGTCCGAATGCTTTTATGGTGCTCTCCATCTGCTTGACCCAAGTTATCTCGTGCCTGTGCTCGCACTCCATTTTTCTCACCCCGCTAAAAGGGATAGCGAAGAGGTTTATCGCTCGCATCGCAGCCATCGTGCTGCATTACAAAATGACACATAATGCCAAATTGGATAGAGCTGCAAAGGCAATGCGGCAGTGAGCGGGTTGTATGTGATGCTGGAAGATTCGTGGTCGGTAGGGCACGAAACGGTGTGGAGTGCCGCCAAAAATTTGTTCGGCACGGAAAGAGGTTACTCAGTTGGATGTATATTGGCTGCTAAGCCACTGGCGCTTTGGTCTTCAGTGCCGCTATTAGCTTAAAAAGTTGTCAGTGCACATCTGTGCCCTTGACACCATCTCAAGAAGCTAAAGCGATACGACCGCTTTTGAATCACGAAACGAAAAAAACTCTCACGGTGTGGCGTTGCCACTTTTTGGCGGCGAAATTTAAACTGTCGTTTTGGACAAGCCCCAACGCTGCAAAGTGAAAATGACATGACCTTAGCCAACAGTTAACGGCGAGCTGATTAGCGCCAAATTCATTCGGCAATAGTGCTTAACTTGTAAATGATGGCGAAAGTTGGGAGGGTGAGGCTCCTGGCAAACTCTAAAGAGGAAGGTAGCTCATCAGTTGTTCAATCGTTTCGCTCTCCCAATGCACCATTACAGTGTTCACACTACCGAGGATGGGGGCGATGGAAATGTTTGCTGAAAGCGAAATTGAAGTTGTAGCTCCGGGGCGAATATGCCTCTTTGGTGAGCATCAGGACTTCCTCGGATTGCGAGTAATTTCCTGCGCCATTGATCTTCACATTCGCATTTACGGGAGGAGAAGGAGCGATAATTTGTTCGTCATAAACATGCCCGACATAGGCGAGGTGGATGTGATAGACATCACGCATCCGATCGTATACAGGAGACAGCGGGACTATATTCGTTCGTGCCTGAATGTCGTTCTGAAAGAGGGCTACGAGTTGCCATGCGGTTACGATGTTGAGGTTCGCGGCAACATCCCAATAAACGCTGGCACATCAAGTTCTTCAGCGCTCGTCATCGCTTGGACTAAGTTCCTTTTGATCGCCTCTGGCTCACATGATGCCGATGATACAGTCAAGGTGGCAAAACTTGCCCACAGGGCTGAGGTGATTGAGTTCAAGGAGCCGGGAGGAATGATGGATCACTACACGAGCAGCCTCGGCGGAACACTGCACATTGATTGCAAAGAGCCGATCAGTGTTGAGCGTCTCCCGGTCAAGCTCACGGGCTTGGTGCTTGGCGATTCGCTTGAGAGGAAGCAAACGCTTGATATCCTCCGTTCCTCAAAGGAGGATGTGCTTTACGGCATCAGACAGCTCTCACAATGGATTGATGGGTTTGACCTCAGGACAACACCAACGGAGGTCATTCTGCAATATGCACGCAAACTTGAAGAGCGCTTCAGGCGAAAGGTGGTTGCAAATGTTTACAACCGTGACATATGCCTCCGAGCGCTTGAAATGTTGAGGGAAGGGGAATTTGACGAGTGGGAGCTCGGCAGGCTGCTGCTTGAGCATCAGGCGCATCTGCGAGATGGCTTGGGCGTCTCAACGAGAAAGATTGACGCTATGATTGACGCCGCAATTTCGGCTGGAGCTCTTGGCGGTAAGATTAACGGCTCCGGCGGTGGTGGGTGTATGTTTGCGTATGCTCCCGGGAGGGAGAAGGAAGTTGCCGAAGCAATTGAAAGCGTTGGGGGACGAGCATACATCGTCAAAGTTGATCCCGGCGCAAGAAGGATTTTGTAAGGCTCTCAAAGACTGCCGCAGCTCTCAAAATGAGGCAATATAATTTTGGTCATTAAAGCAAACACAGATTTCAACGGGGGTGGATTTGCAGATGCCAAATGCAAACTATAATCGGCTGCTTACTGCAACGATGGCTGGCGCAATTTTGGCGCTACTTCAGTTGGTGTGCGTCTTAGCTGGGGAGGCGAATCAGAAGGTCAGCTTGCGCATTAACTTCAAGCAGGGCAAGGAGCGAATCATTCATGTGAAAACCAGCATAGTCGGTCAGATGCAACTCGTGATGAATGGCGCCGGAAGAAGAACGATTGAGAGCGACATCGTAGTGAATGGAGACAGTAGGTTCACCGAAACAGTTAAGTTAGTGGGCGCAGATGGTGAGGGATTGATTGAGCTTAAAGTTAGGGAGATTAAGCTTGACGGGATAATGTTTGGGCAGAAAGCCACGATGATGGTTGACGAAGGGAGAATAGTTTTTGGCATAGGTGACTTCAAGGTTGACACCAATGCCCTGCCAGAGGAGCAGCGAAAGCGCATTCACAGGTTGCTTTTTGGACCGCTTATGTTTACGATGCAGCCCAATGGAAAAGTTACATCCTCAGTTGGATTTGAGAGGCTTCAATTCATCATACCGAATTTTGACCCGCAGCAGTTTTTCGCAAACATGCCGCCGCTGCTTCCGGATGAGCCAGTTGCAGTTGGTGAGACTTGGGAGCGCCGTGTGGATATGCCGATTGTCATAATTGAACGCCTGTTGCCTGTCAACTTTGTGTTCAAACTTGAATCCACGCATGCTGACGAAGCCACCAACCACCAGATAGCAAACATAAGCGTAAGTTCAAAAGCGGAAGTGCAGGATGTTGAGACGCTCACACAGCTCCCTCAGGTTAGGAAACCCGTGAAGGCAAGAATTGATAGCGGTATGTTCACAATTGAGGGAGAGGGGCAGTTTGACATCACCGATGGAACGATAATTCAAGTTGAGCTCAAATTTGATGCCAATTTCAAGCAGAGCGCAGATGTGCCAAAGGAGTTGCTGCAGGAAGAGGGCTTAATTGAGAAGGAGCAAAAGGGTGAGAAGGGCGAGAATGTCACTATGTCTGTTGAAGTTAAAATTGCTGGCTCAATGCAGGTTCTATGGGGCACAGCTGTGGGAAAGTGAGCTTTGCCTAAGGTCAAATATGCGTTTCACAGCGCTCCAATTTGATGTGATGAAGCAGTGTTTGGCGCGAGGTTATAAAAATTTTGTTGGATTAAGCCCGCCCATTTTGCGGATGCACCTTGTGCGCCACCACTCGCTCATTACCGACCCGAAATTTGCGCCCTCGTATACCATCACGGGGAACGCAGGATGAGGCTAACGGGATAGTATGAAGCTGGCAATGGCATTATATAAATTTCGTGGCGATTGGTTCTCATCGGCGGTATCTGCCACCTCTTAAGGACGAACTCCATGGATGGACGAATTAAAGGCGCACTCACAAACTCGCCGTCAACAATTGCGGCGCACCTTGCAATGCCAGCGTTTGGCATGAACGCAAGCTCGTATGTGGAGATTGTATCTTTGTTGTTTTCCACTTCAACGGTGATTCGGTAAATGACGCCATAGTTACCATGAAGGTGTTCCTTATCCAAGCCACGAATTGGTTCACGCCCGATGTGTATAAAAGCCCAGTCGCTACCGACAGTGTGTCTTGCAGTTATAAGTTTCATTGGCTCAGCAAATTGTCTTGCCTTAATTGGTATGTCTCTGGCTATGGGGGCTGTCAGCGGTATGATTCTCCACTGCGATCGTTCCCTTGTAGCTCTGATTTGGTATCCGAGGCTACCCCCCACAACCGGCGTGATTTCCCACAGACCTGTTATTGTAGTGCCAGCTGGCATTGCAGACTCTGAGAGCACATAAATGGAGCGTGGTGGCAGCTCAAGAACGAACGCAGCACCATCAAACCATCTCCTTAGGAACATGCTGACAGCCGTGTATCCAGAATGTATTTCGTCCGTTATCGGGCCGGCATGCGCAAACTGCGCCATTATTTGCGCTTCGTTCTCGGATGTGTTGAACAGCTCAAGGCGAAGCCAAAGAGTTTCGCCACTGGCATTCACATGATGATAGAGCAAGCGAATTGGCTTTCCCGTATTTGGCAGCATGCCCGCACTAAGAACCTGTTCGGTGTGGATGCGTTCCGGTTCGTTGCTGACTAATAGCGCTGCAGCACTCTCCCTCATCGGTGGTATGCGCAGGATGCGAATCGCAGCATTAGCATCCAACGGCAGGTATTCCGCTCCATATGCTTTTAGCCGGGCTATCAGCACCTCATCCGGAAAATCATTTGAGGGCTTGCCCAACAGCTCAAAGCGAAGTTGCGCCCCAGGCATCCGTTCAACCGAGTTCAAGATGGCATTAATAGCTGCCTCTCTGGTAAACTCAACTGGTGCTGTATCGGTGGCTATTGCAATGGGTGAACGAAGTAGCCTTGCAGCACGCGCTCTAATGCGAATTGGCAGTGTAAGCTTTGCATTGCCGCAGCTCACAATGGCGTTCCCATCAGCGGCTTTGAAAGCGCTCAGACGCAGCATCTTGGTAGTGGCATCAAAAGATACCGACGCAACATCGTGAGGGGCGACGCTCACTCTCCACTGCCCATCAGCCGTTCCAAGGATGGCGATTATCTTTGTCTCACCGACGCCGATCGTCACTTCATCAATTGGGACCGCTAAGTATGGGCGTCTGAGCAAATCTTTCAAACGCTCAGCGACTATATTGGCGAGCTTATCCACAAGACTGCGCGAGTTGCGAGCAATAACATGGTCAATTAAGATTGCCTCCGCATCACCGATTAATACCTTGTATCCGCCTTTGACCCTTTGCACACTAACATCCTTTTCCGTTGCCAAAGACAGCACAGCTGAGTGAAGTGTGTCAAGGAGTTTCCTTGCGATGGCATTGCACTCAAGTGCGCTTTTATGCCTTATACGGAGGACGACATTTTCGCCCGAGAGCAACTCAACGCAGCTCAATCCGTCAATGGGCATTTGGCGCAAACGCAAATTGAGCGATGTCGTTACACACTGCGTAACGGCTATCTCTTGTAGCAGCAATTTTGTTGTGATAAGTGATAGAAGCACGCATGCGGCGCACCGCTTTGCTGTCATTGTGCCACCTCGCTTCCTACATCTTCAGCTGGAGCAGTAGAGCCTTAATTTCTGTAACCTCACTCTCAAGTTTCTTCAATGCCTCGCGGAACTTCGGCAGCTGATGCGTAAGTGCCTCCACAACCAACGCCTCTCTGTGTGGTCTTGCTGGGTAGCCTGAAACCGTCTCACCTGAAGCTACATCTTTCGCCACTGCAGCTCTGCCAGCTATTATCGCGCCATCCCCAACGCTAACATGATCTTTTATTCCGGCTTGCGCCCCAATTATTACACCCTTACCGACTTTCACGCTGCCAGCCAAGCCAGACATCCCGCAAAGTATGCAGTGCTCTCCAACATCACAGTTATGCGCCACTTGCACAAGGTTGTCTATCTTTGTCCCTTTCCTCACCCTCGTCACACCGAGCGTTGCTCTGTCAACACAAGAATTAGCTCCTATCTCAACATCGTCCTCAATTATTACTCCGCCAATTTGCGGTATGCGCCTGTGTGCCATTCCGTCCCAGACAAATCCAAAGCCGTCTTTCCCCAGAACGGCATTAGCGTGTATTATTACCCTGTCACCAATGTGCACACCGTCATAAATAACTGCTCCGGGGTATATGAGGCAGTTGCAGCCTATGCTTACATCTGCACCAATATACACGAATGGGTAAATTATCGTCCCTTCGCCCACTCGGCTCATTGGTCCGATGAAGCAAAATGGGGCAATGGAAACGCCTTTGGCTATCTTCGCTGTTTCGTCAATGATAGCGAGCCTGCTCACACCGGGTGAGTAAAAGCGCTTTGCAGAGAACAATTCGGCAATTGCGGCGAGAGCCAATTTTGGATGCTCGCAGACAATGCATGGCTTTTCCTCGCTTTCCAACCCGCGCGGAACAAGCACAGCTGCAGCGTTGCTTTTAAAAGCGGCATCCGCACAGCGCCTATCCATAGCTACGACAAGGTCATTTTGCGTTGCCGATTCAATTTCGCTCAAACCGCAAATTACGACACCTTCATCACCCACCACAGTGCCATTCACAAGCTTTGCGAGTTCGCCAAGTGTCACCCCAACATTGCGACGCTGCATGATACCTCACCGTGGAAGTTCATCGCCTTTGTGTTATGGCTTGTTGAAGCGATGCAATAACTTGGTCCGTTATGTCCGTTGCGTCTTTCCTCCTCTCTGTGACGAGCATCTTAAAGCCATGCTGCAGCGCATACATGCGCGCAAATTCAATGACACACCTTCTCAAGGCAGTCTGCCAATTGTTCATCCACTCATGTCTTGTTAATCCGGTGGCATTCTCTAAAAGGCGATTCCGCTGCGCTTGCATTTCAAGCTCGTTGTTAGCAAGTCTCTTTTGCGGCATGACCATCGCTATAGGCTCTATGTCTCTTGGGGAGAAAGCATCCCATAGTTCGCGAAGGTTGAGCCATCGCGGTTTTTCGGGCTCGTGCTGAAGCACACGAATTGATTCATTCAACATCTCGTTAATGTTTCCCTTCAGGCGGCAGAGCTGCTCGTCCGCCTCACGCTCCAAGCTCAACCTCCAACTACGCAGCTGTTCGTCAAGTTGCTGCCTGAGTTTAATGAGCTGCTGCTCAAGTTCGGCGTTAAGCCTTTCTTCCTCAGCAATGAGTGCTGAGCGTTCTTTCTCACTTAACGAGGGGTTGAGCAGGCGCACCCTTATTCTTGTCCGCTTCGGAGATTGCCGCTCAAGAAGGAGTTGTGTGCGCATGATGTATTCTTCCCTCAGCTCTGCCCTCTTGATGCCCGTCAGCAACTCTATTTGCTCTCTTGTTTCGCCTTGCATTTGTTCAACAACTTTTGCAAGTAACTCCGCTGAGCGCTTGAGCAGGCTTAAATCAGCCCGTGCAGTTTGAATTGTTGGCTCATTTGGCTCAGGTATCTTCCCCAGGGGTATCTTAAACTCACGAGTTACATCCTCACCTATCCGCTCATGAGTTTCATCCCGCGGCAGTTGCTCTGAAGTAGCCCTCATGTCCATTACGAGCCACTTAGGCACGCTCATTAATCGTATAAGTTCGCCACTCATAGGGTGTGAGAGCATCAAGCGCTCCACATCAACATAGGCAATTTTTGAGCTACCTGTCTCGCACATGCTAACGCTGCACCCCACCCAACACGCCCCACAAATGAGCACGATTAGACTGAGCCTGCATGAAACAAGCGCACGCATCAATTTGCACCTCACTTGCCCTCATTCAAACGCTTCAAAACCTGTGCAGTGATGTCAACCACTTTTCCGCGCACGAATAAAACTGCCTCACGGTCAAACACCATATCAAAGCCCTCTTCGTGTGCAACCTGTGCGACCGTCTCCCGTATGCGTCTGTCAATGTGGTTGCGCATTTGTTCACTCAGGCTGTTGAGCTTCCTTTGGAGCTCCTCAGCGAGCTTGCTGTGTCTGCTGGCATTCTCTTGCGCTATGGTTCGCAATTCCTTCAAGCGTTGTTGCTGCGCTGGCGTCAAGTTCTCAAACGGTGCTGCGCTTAGACGCTGAAACTCATCGGTGCGTTGCGCGTGCAACCCTCGCAATTCAAGCAGCCTGCGCTGCTCGGATTCGCTCGGTCGTTCCTTCAAACTCAGCTTTAAAAGTTCCTCAATTTCCGTTGCGGTGAGCAGCGGGTAGGAACGAAGCTGAGCCAGTTGGCGCTCGTATGAACGCCTCTCCTCCTCAAGGCGCTCCATTGCTTCTCGGTATTCACCGAAGTCCCTTTGAAGCGCCTGCATCTTGATCACGCCTACCTTAAACTCGCCCTGCGCTGAAACAAACGAACCAAAAGCGCAAGCTATGCCGGCAATGACGAAGCCTATAGCTAATGGCTTCCAAAGCGCACAAATAAGCGTCAACAACTTTTCGCCGTGCTTTTTTAGCTTATGCTCGCTTGTGCTGCTCACTCTCATTTTACTCCCCCCGATTTATACCCGAGATTGTAAGCTCACTTCTTTGGTTGCTCTTTGGTCTCAGGTGGGCGCGTTTCTTTAGCGTTAAGTATATTCAGCACCTGTTGAGTTATTTCAAGCGTCGGGTCAGCGTATAGGACAAGTTCATCAAACAGTATTTGCCCACCGCCGTTGCTTCTTTTGGCTATGACGAGCTTTATACCGTAGCGTTGTGCCACCGTCTTAATAGCCTCAGCTATCTCCTTCCCAAAACGCTCAAGGTAAAACCTTTGAATCCTGTCGAGGTCTGCCTCATACTTATCGCGCAACTTTTGCAACTCGCCCTCGTTTGAACGCATTATCCCCTGAAGTTCCTCAAGCAGTTTCCTTTCCTCCTCGGTTAGCTTCTTTGCCATCAGCAGTTTCAGCATGTCTCGCCTCTCATTAGAAACACGCTTCAGTTCCTCCAACCTCTTCTCGCCCTTCTCCGTTAACTTTCCTTCCCTCGCGAGCGCTTCAAGGTTATCAAGCTCGCGCCATTCATCGTGCTTGAGCATCTCCCTAATTACGAGCATTTCCTGCCGCCATGCAACTTCAGCCTCAAATTTCTTGTTTGCCTCTTGGTAGGCGACATAATCGCTCAGCAGCTTATCCATGTTTACGACGGCAATCACAAGTTTGGTTTGCTGCCCAGCTTCACCCGATAGCGATAGGCTCGCAAAGAGGCACAAAGCAGCTGCCGAGAAAATCGCAGCTGACATACCAAAGCCTCTGCTGCGCACAGCATCTTTCGGCGGACATTGTCTCACCAAATAAACCCCTCTACCTGTGCTATGGTTTCTCATTGTCTCTCCCCCCTGCTTTGGAGGTGTGTCTTGTAAAAGGAATCAAACTTAATGGCTCAATCGCCCTCTATAGCGTTGATGCTTTGGCTGCGCGGCAATTCATCTTGCCCTCAGCATCAACAGCTGCTGCTCATTTGCTGAGGTAAAATGCTCGCATCGGTTGGCTGTGTTATCCCACAAATCCACCCCGTGGAAAAAACCAATCTATGTGTCTTTCGTTAAAGTCAGTTAGAAGAGTTGTCCAACGCTCACATGGAACTTGCTTTTCCCCTCGTCATTAATTGCATAATCAAACCTGAGCAATCCGAGTGGTGTAATGAACCTCACGCCAACTCCGTAGCCATACTTGAGGTCTATTGACTCCCGTATTTTCCTTCTGCCAGCAGCAGCGGCTTCAAAATCAATTGAGTGCTGCCCACCCCATGCATCTCCGGCATCAGCAAAAAGAACAATTTGCACATTGCGATTGAGCCTATGGCGCAACTCCATGTTGAGCACAGCTTGGTGCTTCCCAACGAACCTATCAATGCTATAACCACGCAAGTTCTCCGAGCCACCTACGAAGTAGTTTTCAAATACTGGCGGGCTACCGAGTGATGTGCCCAACATAAATCTTGCGGCAAAAACATTTTTAGGGACGCGCTGCTCCTTTGTAATTGGCAAAATGCCCCTCCCAACAGCTCTGTAGAAGCGCCACTCAAAACCGGCCCTTGCAAAGCTGTGTTCTCCGCCGAGCACCTTTGTGGCAAGATCAACGCTTAAGATGGCATGCTGCCCCTTTGACGGATCAAATCTTATATCCCTTGTATCCCTCTCATAGCCAAACTGCAATGCCATTATTCTTCCTTGAGAGCGCGTCGGTCCTATCTCCTGAAGGATGCCTCCAACATAACCCCTTTGCGTAAATGATACATCCTCGTTCCGCAAGCCCAAGGTATACCAAGTTCTGTCATCCTCACGGCTTCTCGGTTGCCTAAGCGTCACCCTTATGCCGCGCCTCTCCTCGGTGAAGAGAACATCTTGTAGTGTCCATTGCTGCGGGACGATCAACCATGCTGCCCTTGGCTCCCTGTAAAAGCGAGTGTCGTAGATGTGTGCTGACATCATTAATCCTCGGTTATTCATGTATGGGCGTTCGTAGTAGATGCCCCAAGTCCTGCGCTCAAAGAACTCGGCTTCCAGCCTGAGGCGCTGTGCCAATCCGGCAAGATTGTTTTCTTGTAGCATCACATATCCAACAAATTCACCTCGGGAGCTCGCTCCGATTCCAGCACTCGCCATGCCAGTGCGCTGCTCCTCAAGCTTGTAAGTGACAACGATGCCACTGCCTTGTTCGTCAGGCCTTGGCTCAATATCAACGCTTTTGAAAAGCCCAAGATCATTCAACCGCCTCCAATCTTCCGAGAGGCGTTCACGGTTAAACAGGTCTCCAACTTTGGTGAGAATTGCCATGCGAAGAATTTTCTCCTTCGTTTTCTTCAAACCCTCAAACTTTATACCGGTCACGAACGCCTCGGCTATCTTAAGTGTTAGCCTTCCAGTTGCGTCATCAAAGTCAACTGCCTCAACTTCAGCAAGGAAACCCTTGCCCCTGTAAAGCTCCCTTATTCGGTCAATGTCCCTCGCCAACACAGCCTCATTCAGTATTTGCCCAACCTTGGTTGAGATGGTTGATGTTAGCTCTTCGGTTGATATAGCGGTGTTGCCCTCAATCACGATCTCCCTAACAACCGCATGTTCAACAAGCCTTACGGTGATAATCCAACGACCACGCTCGTCAAGTTCAAAATCGTAATCCGGACGGCGGGCAAAAAAACCGAGCTGCCAAATCCTGTCCATATCTTTTGCGAGGCGAGCTCGCAAATCCTCTTCAGTCAAGATATCGCCGACCTTTACCGACATCGTCAGTAGAACATTCTCGGACGGGATTTGCTTCAGCCCTACAACGCGTATCTCGGCGACCTCCCTTGCCTGCGATAGCGCAATATCACAGGCTGAAAGACAAAGAATTAGGGAGCAAAGTTGTATGAGCAAACACTTTGAAAAGCCGCTCGTTTTAATTCGCTCCTCACATCGCCACCTGTTCAGCTTGATGGTATGAGCCATTTCCACTCTCCCTCCTTATTCCTCAAGGTATGGGCGCAGCTTTTCCCTTAGGTGTGTTCTTGCCCTAAAGAGCTTTGCCTTAACGGCAGCAATTGTGCATCCGAGTATCTTTGCAATGTCTTCGTATGACAGCCCCTCAATATCCCGCAGTGTTATGAGCATCCTGTAGTCAAGTGGGAGTTCATTTAGTGCCCTTTCTATAGCTTCGCGAAGCTCCTTTCTTCCTACAGCGGTTTCGGGCGAGTTGGAAAAATCCTCGGGCTCAACCAAGTGTGTTTCCTCGCCCTCATCGCCCTCGCTTTGCTCACCCGTCAAAATAATTTGTGTCTCGTGCCTTCTGATGCGCTGCAGCTGTTTCAATCTGTTCTTACACATGTTGATGGTGATGCGATAAAGCCATGTGTAAACTTGGCTCTCACCGCGAAAGCCACTCCAGCCACGATAAGCATGCAGAAAGACATCCTGCGTTACGTCTGCAGCTTCCTCATAGCTTTGCAGCATGCGATATGCCAACCTGAACACCTTCTCATAATATTGCTCAACGATGGATTCAAAGTTTTCGGCGCTCCCGCGCCTAAACCAACCTCGCATTTGCTTCGCACCACCATATGGGCACAAAGCGAGCTGCAAGTCATTCTCCACACAACTAAAACCACACCGCTCTTTGCTCAGAATTTCGTCGGTTCATAGTAAGGCACCGAGCGAAGCGGAGTGCCGTAATGAGTGCAAAGTAAGACAGCAATACTGCACCTCACACTGATTTTATGCGCCCCGCATTCGCTTCGTGGCTAACTACAAACCTAATCAACAGAGTTTTTGTTAAAGAGCGAGCAGAATTAAAACTGGAAGTGCACTTGCACTCTGAACTCGTTCCTTTGCCTCTCATCTTGCCGCCAAACAAATGAGACCCATCTGTTCAGCCATTGCTCAACTTCAATTGCGCTTCCTTGTCCAGCCAACCCCTGATACCAGCGTATGTAAAGGCTCGGGGAAATTCTTGCGCCAATGCCCAAGCGCTGCCTGCCACCTTCCTCTTGCTCAACTGTTATTTGCTCCAGACCGAGTGCCTGTGCCAATCCACCGCCAACTGTTGATGCAAACGCTCTCTGCAGTGTCGGCGTTATCGTCTCAACGAGTGACTTATATGCATCTTCGCCCAATTCCTTCGGCAGGTTTATCCCCAATAGGCGCCTTGCAATCTCTTCCTCAGCCAATGGTGGTGTTGAAGCAAATTTGACCATTGCCCACCTTGTTTCACCAGCACCACCTAACGGACCTGAGGCGCGCATTGTCACTTCATAGCTGCCCATTCTCCCCCTCGCTTCAACATTCAGGTTTATGAAACTTCGCATCGTCATGGCTTCGCTATCCGGTAAGGCGCTGATTTGTATATCAGCAATCGTCAATCTCAGGACGCCACCCGGCAGACGAAGCACACCCCTATTGGCATACAATCTTCCGGTGATGTTGGGTGAGTTTGGATAACCCTTGATGCTCACTTGACCGCGCAGTGGGGCGCTGATTTGCACATTTCGCAATTCAACACCGTTACCAAGGTTGAGCGTGACATCAATCGCGGGCATTGCCAGCCCGATCGGCTTAATGCGAGCCCCAGTTTCAACTCTCGGGACTCCGCGCATCATGCCATCGTGCACTGTCAAAAATCCGGTGAGCGTCGGCATACCCTCGGGAATGTAATGTTTCAAATCCTCAACCGCAGCAATTTCACTCAGCTTGAATCCTTCGGGCAACGGTTCTCGGTTCATCAAGCGCAGCCTGCCGCTCACATAGCCGTCAAATGCGTCACGCAGGCGAAGGCGAAGCTTGTTCAGATACACATTGAAGTTGCAATTTGCAAGCATCAATCTGCGCATCAGTTGAGATGGCTTAAGCGCTTCCCAAGAAGCTAATAGAGCAGAATGCCATTGCGCAAATCCATCTGCCCTTATAGCTTGTGGTTGATCCGATAACGAAGCGCTCAGAAGCTGCAAAGCAAGTCCATTGCTATCGGCTAAGCTTTGCAATCTCCACGATGCGCTCAGCCTCCCTAACGAAATTAGTCCCCCGAAAGCCAATGGCACATCGCTCACACTTATGTTCAAATCGGCTTTGTTAGCCATCGGCGATGCGAGTGCCTCTTTCCCAAGTTCAATGTAGCCATCCACTGTTATCTTCCCGCCGTTCCAGTTCATGCTGCACTGTTCAATCTTTGCCCTCCTGCCATCAGCAACAATGTCCACATTGAGGTCGCTGAGCGTTGCCCTGCCGTTCATCAGGCAAAGTTTGGGTGCGCTCACGGTGAGCTTTCCATAGAGCATCGGCAGCTCCCATACACCGCCAAGATGCATGTCAATGTTGAAATGCCCAATGCTTGCCTCATCCACTGGAATTAGAAACGATTGCCATAATGTTATCGGTGCCCCAATGAGCTGCATATGAACATCAAGTGCTTCCTTTGGTGCTTTTGCCCGCAGCTTAAGTGGCAACTTACCCCAAAGCAAAATTGAGTGCCCAGACTGCTGTATGACCAAATCGCCGCGCTCAGCAAGGAGCTTATCATCTTGGTATCTCACCGACTTGAACTTCATGCGCTCAATGCGCAAATCCTTGTAACGCATATCAACTGCCTCGCCAGTGATATCCAATTTGGGCTCATCCAGCGAGCCAAAAATGAGAGCGCTTGCAGTGACTGTTGCATCTATGGGAAGGCGAAGCTTTGGGAAGTGAGAGAGCGATGAGAGGCGCAGCTTGTTTAGGCTCGCCTTCAGATTCATGCTCCCATCCTTGTCCACAACACCAGAACATGTTGCAGCAGCATCGGCATGAGCTATGCGCAGTTCCTCAATATGCCTTTGCGAAGCATCGCCGTGCAATTTCGCCCATAACCCATATGGTCCGCTTCGTCCCATGTGCAATTTCGGTATGGCGCACTCAATTCGCCAACGCTGCTCATCTCCATCTCTCAAGTAAGCTGCCGCAAGTTTCAGCGCACCACTCAACGGATGGGGGAGCTTTGAAACTGTTTTGATTGCCTCATCAACTGTTGGCACTTTCTTACCCTGAGCCCTGAGCGAAGCGCTGAGCGAGTTCAGTAACCCTTCAACCCATGCTAATTGCAGTCCATCGCCGTCACAGCTCGCGCTCAAACTCAGCTTTTCGTTTAGCTTCGTGAGCGATAAGTTTAAGGTGGCGTTGCCGTGCCGCGGCTTCATTTCAAATAGCGCATTGACAGAGTATTCATCCTTCCCGAGGCGCTTAAGTATTATACGCCCATCACCATCGCCGATCACCGTGCCATGAAACTTTGCATCCTCAATTGATAGCCGCGCATTCAGTGATGGGTTGGTCAATGTCCCAGAAATTGAGCCAGCGATTGATTTTACAAACCCTTCAATGCTCACCTTTGGGGCAACCTGCCTCAGCAACCAGGCAAGGCGAAGTTTTTCTGCGCTCACTTCGCCATCAAGCTTGTTGGAGTTGAAGATGTCGCTCACCTTCGCCGATATTATGGCTTCGCTATCAGCTACACGAAGACGCAGCGGTGATGCAATGGCGCTTTTTAGCGACGCATCATAAAACACATGGCCATCCATCCATTCAAATGCCATTCCCGCCACCAGCGGCAGTGGCACATTGATTGACGCCTTCACCGTCGGCGATGCAAGTATACCTGCAATTTGCGCTTCAACATTTCCGACCCCTTCAAAATCAGCATCCACACCAAACTCCGAAAGCGCCCTCCCAATATCAACAGCTCTTGCATACGCCCTCAAGTTGGCTCTGGCTTTCTTCAGACCATCGCTAAATCCTTCAACCGAGCCGTAGACTTCAAACTCTGAATCGGCATAATGAACTTTGGCAGATTTGACTTCAAGCTTTTCCCCATCCCACCTCATGTTGGCGCTCATGTATGGCAACCTGATGAATTTAGTCTTTTCGTTTTCTTTCCGCTTTGACCCACCATCGGTGCTCACTTTAATTGGCAGGCGCAAATTGCACGCATTCAGTTGTGCCTCCAGCTGTTGCTCTGAGCGGGCTTTAGTGAATGTGACAAGACCGTCGCAGCGACCGGAAATGCGTTCGCCAAGCAGGTCATTGAGTTCACTGAGGTTGAGTTCGCTGAATAAAACTTGCGCCTGAAGTTCGTCATTGGCTGAATCCCATTTCGCCCGCCCCCTCAATTTTGCGTCCCATGCGATGCACTGTGCTTCCGTGACATCGGCAACAGCCCTGTCAAACTTAGCCCTCGCAAAGGCACTTGCCAAAGGTAAATCAACGAGTTTGCCATCGCCTGCCATTATGCGCCCGCGCCCCCTGTCAAGAGATGCCACAAGTGTTCCACCGCTTAACCTGTATGATTTCTTCAAACGCGCAAGTTCAAGCTGCATCTGCAACTGTGCAGAATTGCCATTCAGGTTGGCTGAGGCGATAGCGCAAGCGCCTCTGCTGGCGGCATCGTCATTCGCACCCTCATATGCAAGCGTTGGCGACTCAATTTCCCCGATATAGGCGATGCCCAATTGCGCATCGTCAAGTGAGATTGACAGCCTCCCAGAGGCAACGCCATCAATGAATATGGATGGCGGCAGCATGCCGTTATCCAAGTGGTTTAAAACATGCGCAAGCCTTATGCGCTCAACAGTGCATGCGAAGTCAGCCCTCTCAATCTCCTTGCCACCAATATGTTCAATTGCAGCGGTTCCGCCGATAACTGCGCCGCCGGCAAGCTTGCCCTTAACCTTGTTCAACTCAATTCGCCTGCCGCATACATCAATCTCAAATTGCACATCGCTTAGAATCAACTTCCCAAGGCGCATCTGTTTCACATTCACGCTTGAGCGTGCACGCATTTCATCACCAAGTTGTAATGTCACCTTTGACAGGCGGGCTATACCAAGAAGCTCAACCGGTGTTGAGGCATCAAGCCTCTCAATGTCAGCCCACCTATCAGCTCCGTAATGGGCATCTCTCACAAAAGCCTCTTGAAAGCTAATGTGCGCTGTGAGGCGAGGCGGTTTGTCACGAATGTATGCGAATTGGACCGACGGGCTAACTGATGAGATGGAAGCGCTACCAATTCCTTCCCCTGAAAGATGCACGCTTGGCGCGTCAATCTCAATTCCACCTATGAGCATCTTCCTTGTGCCGAGCATCTGGAGATTGATTTGACCCTTAGGCACTGCATCCAAATCAAGTTGCCGATATAGGTTGCCTTTCGTAAGGATTTGCCTTATTGCCCTCCATGCCGAGCTTAGGTTAACCCCAAACAACTTCGCTGCCAACCTGAATGCAAGCGGTCTTTCCGAGATCGCACCCTCAAGTGCCGCATCAAAATCCCTGTGCGAGAAACCCAAGCCGATTATTTGCCACATGCCATCGCTATACCTTGCAGAGCCGTGGACGCGTTGAAAATCTGCCCCGTCAGGAAACAGCTCATCCCATTGTGGCAACCCCTTGACCCTTAGCTGTCTTATAGACACATCCGAAAGTTCAATCTGGCTGCCAAGCCAGCCTTTACGCTCATCCTTTGGCGCATATAGCGAGAAGGACATGTTCAGCAGACCATCGGTGAGCTTTCCGGTAAAGGGCAAAAGGTCGTCACGCAAAATGTTAAGCATCTTTGCGCTCAAGTTAGCTATGGCAATTCTTCCGCTGAAGATGTTTGCCCAAGCGTTAATTCGTGCGCTTATGCTTGCCGGAGGAGCACCATCAATTGGTGGAAGAAGCACATTCAATATTGCTCTCCCAGTCGGAGCACGCTTCGGCGCATTTGTGAGATAGCATTGCAAATCCAGCTTGAGAGCATTTGTTGGGCATTTCAAAAGGGATGTGGAGATGAGAAGGTTTGAAGCTTTCAGGCGCGCTTCTATGTTCATCGGCTTGCCCGGGCTGCGCTTCAGTGTCACATCAATTTGCTCAGCCCGCCCGGAATGGATGCACAGCCCATATGGCATCTTGAGCGACTTCTCAAGCTCGTCCTGGAGCCACCTTAAGCTTGCATTGAGCAGAGTTATGCGGCTGTAAATCTGCGCCCAAGAGTAAGCCAACTCAATGTTTGCACTCCCAAATTTCCCTTCGCTATCTACGGCATGCGCGATTATGCCGCCTTTGATTAGCTTCCCTCCATGTGCCACTATGTTTGCGCTGCCGCTGATGCTTGTTGCCGAGAATGGTTCTGCCATCGCTCCCTTTAGCCTTATGGATGATTGGTGCGCCACGAATGTCAATTTAAGCGATGTTTTCAGTTTTTCGTCCCGTCCGCCCTTACTGAAGTCGGCAATTAGACTAACGGATGCCTTCCCGCCCATCCACTCAATTTGGCGTCGTATTAGCTCTGTGAGCTTAATCGGCAAGTCCTGAGGCGTCACATCTTGCGCTGTGATTTTGAACAGTGCATGCATCATGCCGCCTTGAGCTACAACGCCGTTCGCTGATATACGGCGAACAGCATATTTATCGCTGACGCCAGTTAGCTCCCATTCAAGTATCGGCTGTTGGCGCACAGTCGTCGGCTTGGGGTGGAATACAGCTTTTGCGTGCACCCTGTGCAACTCCAGTTTCATTGCTCTCCCAGAGGCTAACTTTACAGTCTCATCCTCGTAAATAATGCTTCCGTTAATTGCAGTTAGGCGTATAGCGAATGCTGGCGGGCGTGCTGGCTTCTTTGGCTTGAAGATTTTTTGGAAGTTCCAAATGCCCTGTGCATCCCTGTGCAGGTGCAGTGTAGGGGAGTGTAGTTCAATTTGGCGTATTAATTCATCCTGCATGCTGCGTTCGTTGAGGAGAGCCGGCAAGTTGAGTTTTATGTCAATGCGCTCGCAAGTGAGCATAGCGCCAGTTGGCGAGATTTTTTCTTCACCAACGCGCACATCGTGCAGCCTGACGGATTTGAACGGACTGCCGCTCACCTTCCCAATGTGCACCTTTGTGCCCGTGCTAAATTCAAGCTGCGATTTAATGAGCGCTAAGATTTCCTTGTCCGTGGGGATGAGTTTGCGGATCGCAAAGATGGCTGCAATTAGCATGAGCAGCACATAGAGCATGATAAGCACCAATGCCACTATTCTTCCGCTGAGTGCGCGCTGTGATGTCATCCACTCCTTCATGATTCTCACCTGCAGCGTATTTTGCGCCTGTGCTTGCCGACGATTTTGCAGGCATCGTTTGGCGCTCAATCACCATGCTATGTTGGTTCAACGGCTTGTTGCTGCAAGCTTTAGAGCAAATTCTGCCATATACGAACTCCTAACGAACGGTCCTGCGATGACAGCCTTGAAGCCCATAGCCATTCCAATCTCGCTGTAGCGTTCAAATATTTCTGGGGGCACATACCTCATCACTGGATAGTGATGCCTTGTCGGTTGAAGGTATTGCCCAATGGTGACTATATCACAGCCGAAGAGAAGCAGGTCTTTCATTGTCTCAATAACTTCGTCGTCGTTCTCACCAAGCCCAACCATTATGCCGGACTTCGTGATGATCCTGTCATCCAACTCCTTTGCCATCTTGAGCACATTTAACGAGCGCTGATAATCTGCCTGTGGTCTTATGAGCCTTTGCAGTCGTCTAACGGTTTCAATGTTGTGGTTGAAAACATCCGGTCCGCTCTCAACGACTATCTTCACAAGTTCCTTTCTGCCCCTCATGTCCGGCACTAACACCTCAACCGTAACGCCTTCGCATAACTGTTTTATCGCCGTGACGGTTGCCGCAAAATGTCTTGCGCCTTGATCTACAAGGTCATCCCTTGTCACCGATGTTATGACTGCGTGCCTTATCCCTAAAGCCTTGACCATGAGGGCAATTCTTCTCGGCTCATCATCATCAACTGGCGTTGGGACACCACTTTTGACAGCGCAGAACTTGCATGAGCGCGTGCAGATATCGCCGAGTATCATGAATGTGGCTGTGCGGCGTGAAAAGCATTCGCCTATGTTTGGGCATCTTGCGGACTCGCAGACTGTGTGCAAACCGAAGCTGCGCAGCATAGCTTTCATGTCGGCTGTGTAAGGCTTCTTTGGCAGCTTTGCTTTAAGCCAATGTGGCAATGGCTCGTATGCGGCGTTGTGATGTTCGCTCATCATTAGCACCTCACTATCTCATCACCCAACCGCCATCAACGAGTATTGTCTGACCAGTTATTGCGCCAGCCTCCTCAGATGCAAGGAATGCCACAAGGTAAGCCACATCCTGAGGCTGCAATCTGCGCTTTATCCTTTGTGCCGCGATAAGATTCCGAATGAACTGCCTTCGTTCCTCATCCGCCTGCGTCTCATCCTCAGTTGCGACACCACCTGGTGCGACAGCGTTAACGGTTATTCCATACTCGCCAAGTTCATGTGCGAGTGCTCTTGTTAATCCGACCATTGCCCCCTTTGATGTGACATAGTGAAGCAGCCCGTGATCTGGAACCCAAAGGCGAGCTGAAGCAATATTAATTATCCTGCCCCACATTTGCTTTTTCATTATCGGGGCACAAGCCATTGAGCAGAGGAATGCCGAATACAAATTAACCTTCATGACAGAATCAAACTCCTTAAGGCTCATCCGCTCAAGCTCGTGCCTTGGATATATCCCAACATTGTTGACGAGTATGTGGATGGTGCCAAAGTTCAACAGCGCTTCATCAACTATTCGTTGGACATCACCTGGCTTGGTTACATCCGAAACAACGGATATCGTCCTTCCACCGCTGCTTTCAATTTCTTTGACAACTCGTGCAGCTGCATCCCTATCAATGTCGGCTATGACCACAGACGATGATAAACTCGCAAACAACATCGCTATGGCTCTTCCTATGCCCTTTCCGGCGCCAGTAACTATTGCCACTTTGCCATTAAACGCCCCCTCGCTAAAGAGCATCTTGGCATCACCACTCTACACGGCGCTTTTGCGGTTTATCTTGTATGCTTTCTTCCACCACCTTCCGGCATGTTCATAGGGCATCGGTGAAGATAGCGCACCTAAAGCAAGAGATTGCAAAGGCGTTAACGGATGGTGAGCCGGAAGCTGCTTTGGACGAATTTAATTTGCTCTAACACTTAAAATTCGCCCACTGCCTCTCTAAGGAAGCTTTCGCCTACGCTTGGCTTGGGAAGTGAAAATGCCTCCGCAATTGTTGCAGCTACATCTGCAAGTGTTTTCCTTGTGCCCAATGGCTTGCCGTGTGGCTTTCTCGGATTGTAAACAAGCAATGGCACATACTCCCTTGAATGGTCGGTGCTCTGCGTTGTTGGGTCGTTTCCGTGATCGGCTGTGATTATTAGTAGCTCGCTCTCATCAAGCTGCGTGATAAGCCTTCCCAACTCTTCATCAAACTCCATCAACGCTTTAGCGAAGCCATACACATCATTGCGATGCCCATACTTGGTGTCAAAGTCAACGAGCGTCGCAAAAATGATGTTGCCTATTTTATCCCGCACAACCTGCCTTAGCACATCCAAGCTGTGTTCGTTTGACTCCGTCGGTATGCTTTCGCTTATTCCACGCATAGAGAACATCTCGCCAACTTTGCCGATAGCTATCACCTTCAATCCGGCATCAAACGCCTCTTCAAGCACTGTCCTGCCGTGTGGCTCAATCGGGAAATCCTTTCGTCTCGGCGTCCTTTGGAAGGCACCCGGCACCCCAACGAATGGGCGTGCAATCACTCTTGCGACATTGTGCTTACCAACAAGCATGCGCCTCGCGATGCGGCACATCTCGTAAAGTTCCTCAATCGGGATGATCTCTTCATGGGCAGCAATTTGGAAGACGCTATCTGCGGATGTGTAGACTATTGGAAAGCCAGTTATCATGTGCAACTCGCCGAGCTCCTCTATTATCACTGTCCCAGATGCCGGCTTGTTGCCGAGCACCTTTCTTCCTATCGCCCTTTCAAATGCGCTTATGAGATCGCTTGGGAAGCCTTTTGGGTATGTCGGGAATGGCTTCTCTGTAACTAAGCCCATAAGTTCCCAATGTCCCGCAAGCGTATCCTTGCTCTTTGACAATTCAGCCATCATGCCGTAAGATGCAAGCGGCTCTTTGACATGCCTGATGCGTTTTAGTGGCTTGATGTTTCCCATGCCCATTCTTTCCAGATTTGGCAGTGAGAGCCATTCAACAGCCTCGCAGATATGCGCGAGAGTATCACTGCCTTCATCACCATACTCGGCGGCATCTGGCAGTTCACCGATCCCAACACCATCAAGCAAGAGCACTATTATGCGCCTTTCCGACAATTTTGAGTGGGACACACTCACTTAAATTCATCCCCGCCATCAAAATTTCGTTGCGCTTACGCCATCTCACCCGTTGGCTCTTTTTCTCTTTGCCTTATCTTTTCTTGCTCCCTCTCCAACTCCTTCAATGCTTCATTTGCGCCTACATGTTTCGGATTGATGCGCAATGCTTCCTCAAGCTGCAAGCGTGCCTCATCAATTCTTCCAACTGCAATGTAAGCCATACCGAGGTGATAGCGTAACTCCGCATCGTTTGATTGGAGACCGACGGCTTTCTCAAGCCACTTAACTGCTTCATCATACCGCCCCTGCTTGTAGTAGACCCATCCTAAGCTGTCTATGAACGCAGCATTATTTGGCTCAAGCTTTAAAGCGCTCTTTATCATCCGTTCGGCTTCGTCAAGCTTAATGCCTCTCTCTGCCAACGCATAGCCGTAGTTGTTTAGAGCCGTTGCGTTCTTCGGATATAACTTGAGTGCCTCACGATAATAACGCTCCATGACTTTCACATCCATCGGCACGAAAAAAGCACAGCAGTCTCCAGCTGTGGTGTAAAGATAGCTGAGTTGCTCTGTTGGCAGATAAGCTTTGGCTCGCTTTAACACTTCGTCAGCGCCCTTAACATCCTTTCGGATAAGATGCAAAGTGACAAGATGCAGGTATGCAGCGAAGCTCTTTGGGTCAAGCTTAAGCGCATTTTGAAGGTGTGCCTCAGCCCCACTCAAATTGCCCTCGCTTAGCATCCTTTCAGCAGCACGCACATGCCTTGATGCGTTCAAGCGGTTGAATATGCCAAACACATTTGTGGCAAACGAACGCATCGCTTGAATGCATTTATGCTCTCCCCGCTCAGAACTCACCAAAGGGAAGGTGCCAATGATGAAAAGAATTGCAATGAGGAAGCACGCATATGCATTAGCCAACTTGCGCAGTCTGCGCCTCATTGCGATCACCCCGCAAGTTTAATTTCCCATAAGAGATACACTTTGCGTGTTTGGCAGCTGCGCGCTTTTGAGGGTGCGCTTTACGCTATTATTCATCATGTCGCTTTCGCGATGAGATAGGAGCGTGAGGCGATATGGGGGGCAGCTTAGCAGTCCGAATTCTTATTGGGTTTGTGGCTGGCATCTGCGTTGGGCTTGCCTTCAAATCATTGGGATGGCAACCGCCGATTGAACTGAGTGGCTTATTGGGTGACCTTTTCTTAAGAGCACTGCGTATGGTAGTCATACCGCTCATTTTCAGTTCGCTCGCTTTAAGCGTAGCCCAGTTGAGTGATATCGCTCGCTTATCTCGGCTCAGTTGTTGGACAGTTGTTTACTACCTTGTTACCAATGCCATCGCCGTTATGATTGGTTTAGCGCTTGTCAATGTCATCCAACCCGGCTCTGGCTTGCCAATTGGAGATGGTAAGCCGCCACAGCTACCGCCATTGCAATTGAAAACGCTTGTGCTGAACATCATTCCAGCCAATCCGATTGAAGCCCTCGCAAAGGGCGAGATGCTTGCCCTCATATTTCTTTCGCTTTTGACCGGTGCAGCTTTGCTAAGCGCAAAAGATGTTGGCGAGCCTATCCAACGGCTTCTAAACTCAGTCCTGCAAGTTACGATGGTCGTTGTCCATTGGTTGCTCTCAGTAGCTCCAGTTGGTGTCTTTGGGTTGGCTGTTAGACTTGCTGCTGAGTTTGGTTTGGCTGTTTTTCTTCCGCTGACTAAATACGCGTTCACCGTTATTCTCGGGTTAGCAATTCACGGGCTGTTTGCACTGCCGGTTTTAGCTCTCCTTTTTGCGCGCGTCCATCCGTTCGGTTATCTTCGCCACTTCATGCCAGCATTGCTAACTGCGTTCTCAACGAGTTCAAGTTCTGCCACTTTGCCAGTGACGCTTGAGTGCGCTGAGCGCGCCGGTGTTCACAGCGAGGTTCGCAATTTTGTTTTGCCATTGGGAACAACCATCAACATGGATGGGACTGCACTTTACGAAGCTGTGGCAGCCTGCTTTGTCGCTCAGGTATACGGTATCCATCTATCCTTCACTCAGCAACTTCTCATATTCATCACCGCCAACCTCGCTGCTATCGGTGCTGCGGGGATTCCAGCTGGTGGATTGGTCACAATGCCATTTGTGTTTCAATCTGTTGGGTTGCCCCTCAAAGGTATAGCACTCATATTGCCCATTGACAGATTCCTTGACATGTTCCGAACAACCATAAATGTCCTTGGCGACATCATTGGGTGCTCTGTCGTCCAAAGGGCAATGAATTTTGAAAAGCAAAGCAGTGTTGAAGCTCCTTTAGGAGCCTGACAGATACCGTTGCCGGAGCGGTGCGAGCAAAGTGAGCGAAATGTTTGACCCGTAGCTCACAAGGAACTGAGAAGGGCTTTAAAAACAGAACATGAGTAGGTGAGAAAAGGCTTCGGATGGAAATCCTTTAGCCGTGAAATATTGTTGGGTTTTAAACTTGATAGCGTTGTGTATAGTCTGCAGCTGTAGTTTGGAACATTGGAACATCTGGTGCCTGTGAATGGCGACCGCTATAGATTTTCTCGTTCGCTCTTTACTACAAAGTTTGTTTGTGCTCTGCTGCACATGCCACCGGCTTTAGCTGGTGGTTGATGACGGAGCAAAGGAACGCCGGATTCATTCGGCGATAATTTTCAAAGCCGTCCGAAGGCAGCGCTAATTGGTTTCATCAGGGACTATAGGCTTTAGCCCATAGCATGGTTGTGAAAAGCATTCACCAACAGCATTGGAAGTAAAGAAGCATTCTCGTTTTTGACTTCCATAGCCGACGATGTGTGATGCTGGTCGGGAGCAGCACACTTATGTTGCTGCACCGCCAAAGCTTACAGCAAAGAGCCGAAGAAAAAGAAGCAGGTGATGTGCGATGGGAGAAGTTAGAGAAGTTATTCGTCTCGGTTATGTTGGGGCTGGTTTCATGGCTCAGAAAGTTCACTTACCCAACTTTGCGAGCTTAGCGAACTGTCAAGTTGTCGCTTTGGCAGAAGCAAGACAAAGACTTGGCGAAGCAGTTGCAAGGCAATTTGGTATCTTGAAAGTCTATCGCTATCACACCGAGCTTATCGCCGACCCGGAGGTTGATGCTGTCGCAGTGTCGGCGCATTTTGCTGCCCAAGGCGAAATAGCAAGGGATGCGTTGCTTGCGGGCAAACCTGTGTTCATGGAAAAGCCAATGGCTGTCAGCGTTGAACAGGCAGAACGGATTTTGGAAGCGTCACAAAAAAGTGGGGCGCCTTTGATGGTCGCTTACATGAAGCGCTACGATGCGGGTTATGAGTTGGCGAAAGAGTGGATAGCAAAGTTTCGTCAAACTGGTGAACTTGGTTCTATCAAGCTTGTTCGCATTCACTACTTTGGTGGTGATTGGATTTGTGGGCTTGATACACCTTTCATCTCAACTGATGAACCAGTTCCGCAACCACCTTTTGTTAAGCCGTCGTGGATGCACGATGAGCATCTTCAACGCTACATTGGCTTCATGCAACAATATGTTCATGCATTCAACTTTGCCCGTTGGCTGCTTGATGCTGGCAGCGACGCTCAAGTTATTTGGGTTGATTTTGACGATGACGGCTACACTGGGGTAGTTGTATTGCGCGTAGCTGGCATCAGGGTTGTGCTTGAGAGTGGTTCAATACGCCATCACAGTTGGGATGAACATACACAAGTCTATTTTGAGCGAGGCTGGGTTCATATGTGGTCGCCACCATTGCTTTTGCGCAGTCAGCCTGCCAAAGTTGAGATTTACATTGGTGGCGACAGACATGAGTATTTGCATCCGTTCCCGAAAGAGCGATGGTCATGGTCATACAAGCGAGAAGCCGAGCACTTCGTTCATTGCCTTCAAACTGGCGAGCCGTTTCGCTCGCCCGGTGAAGACGCAATAATTGATGTTCAACTTTGTGAAGAGGTTTACCGAAGGTGGTTGAGGGTGTGAATTTTGTAACTGGCAATGATGTCTTGAATTTATAGGGTGAGTCTCATACGCGCTGCTGGTTTAGGTAACTTATGAGGGCTACCTTTCGGTTGTTTGGAGGAAAAGGTTTGGGATGCCGCCGGCAAAACTTATAGGCGAGTGTTGCTATCATTAAAACTGAATGCTTCGGCGAAGATAAGTTCAAATAGCTTGGATAATGTTTGAAGACGCGCCGTGATTAAGTTCGCTGTTATAGGAAGGCGTCTATTCAAGAGATAAAGCGTGACTGCCATTTGAATCACGAGATGAAAAACTCTCACAATGTAGTGTCGCCACCTGTTGGCGGCGAAATTTAAATGCAGTTTAGGGGGCAACCTCTGAGGCTACATAGGTCAAATGTTATGTGGTGGTAGTGTGGCATCGTTTTTGTTGCATCATTGATTAGCATATTTTTATGGCTCACGGTGCAAGGTGGCAATGTCGGTTATCTTTATCAACTGCTCATATGCTCATAAGGGCGTATTTTGAATCCAGCCTTGCTGGAGCAAACTCGTATTTTGGGTGGTGAGCAAATGAGCGAATATGTTGTTGAGCGAAGGATACCTGTAACAATGGCGACTCAGCATCCCGACAATGCTTCGCCGCCATACTGGAAAGCTGATGGAAATGCTTTCATCGGTTCCTATGACGAGGTTTCCGAATGTTACCTTGACTTTGCCGAATTGGGCTGCGAGGAATACATGTGGGACTGGGAGGGGAAATTTGTTGACGAAGCCGTTGTTGACAGGCTTTACAGTGAGCATCTTGACTTCTTCCAGCAGCATCAATTGGGTAGAGATGTCTTTCTAACTTTTCGCTTACCTAACATCTGGCTTGAGCGAAGTTACCGACTGGTGAGAGCTTACATGAGCATTCTTACGGCGGACGAACTCGCAAACGACCTTAACATGTTTTCTCCACCGCTGTTTGAGGTCATTTTGCCAATGTGCGATGAAGCCCGGAAGTTGATTTATCTTCAGGAGACTTTTGAAATTGCAGCCAATTGGGAACGGCAGATATTTGTTAATGCTCGCCCGATATATAGGCTTCAAGTCATACCTTTGATTGAGATACCCGAGTTGCTCATAAACGCCAAAACTTTGCTGGATGATTATCTAGGGTTACACAGGGAAAAGTTTGGCGATGACCCACCTTACATACGAGCTTTCATAGCCAGATCTGACCCTGCTTTGAACAGCGGCATTGTAACGGCGGTTTTAGCTGCAAAGAGCGCTTTGTGCGAATTCGCTGACTTTGAGGAGGAAAGCGGTATACCCGTTTATCCAATAATTGGTGTTGGATGCTTGCCGTTTAGAGGTGGTCTTTCACCATTTACGGCACAACTTTTCTTAGCGGAGTATAGTGGTGTGCGAACTGTCACGATACAGTCGGCGTTCAGATACGACTATCCCAAGGAGGCTGTTGAAAGAGCCATACAAGAGCTGAACTCCTCACTTCGCTTCCAATGGGGTTCAAAGCCGCGTTGGCAGGAAGGCGATAAAGAGAAGTTGATACAACTCGCCAATATTTTCACCCAGCAATACCAGGAGATAGTTGAAGGCATAGCGGAACTTATCAATGAGCTGGCACCCCTTATCCCCTCCCGAAGAGAACGGATGTTGCACATAGGCTTGTTCGGTTATCCGAGGGGTGTGAGAGGTAAAGTTCTCCCTCGCGCTATACCATTTACGGCGGTATTATACTCGCTTGGCATCCCACCAGAGTTCTTCGGGGTTGGTAGAGGATTAATACAAGCTGAGCAGAAGGGTTTGCTTGACATATTGTTCCGCTACTACCGTAACATTAAATTTGACCTTCAACAAGCCGGTGGTTTTCTCTGTTGGGAGAACTTAGATTTGTTGGAGAAAGAGTCCAACCTGTGGAGCAAGATTCGTGAGGACATTGAGATATGCCAACGCATGTTCGGATTAGAGTTTGGACCGAAAAATATTGACCACTACTTACACCGCAACTTGGTTTCAAGCATCTATCGCCTTTGGCGACATGGTGGTGATGAAAAGCGTTTGCAGCGCTACATCGTGGAGGCAGGTCAAATTAGAAGGTCATTAGGGTAGTCAGTTGGTGGCGTGAACATTTTATTGGGCACAATGCGTGCATCAATAGTGAGGTTGAATCAGCTTTCCATCTGTAGCTTGCAATCTCCAATTTGTGCCATCGCTCTTTACTCAAAAGTTTGTTGGTTCGCAGTAAAGGCACGGAGTGATGCGTAGTGCAAAGTAAGGCAACAATACCGCACCATACCTGACATATAATCAGTTTCACTTTTTTGCACTACCAAGCCAGGTTGAATTTTGAATACAGAGTTCTGAATTCAGAGTTGCTTCATGGGGCAAGGCTACTGCCGAGCCAAAAAGCTATTGAAGAGAATATCACCGCCGTCTAAATACGGCGCTCAAGAATTCGTCAGCCACTATAAGCCAAAGCCCATAGCATGGTTTTGAAAAAGCGCGCTTTGTTACATGCCACTGGCTTTAGCCAGTGGTTGATGACGAAACAAAATGAGCGCCGAATTCATTCGGCGAGAATTTTCCAAGTTCGTAGTTAGCCACGAAGCGATAGCGAAGTGGCGTTAAGAATGCGGTTAAGTTCGTAGTTAGCCACGAAGGCGAAGTGGCGTTAAGTTGGTGCAAAGTGCGATGCTATAGTTCAGTTCTACTTGCACTTATTTGACGGCACTCCGCTTCGTGCCTTACTACGAACCAACAAAATTTGAAGAAAAAGTTGGCAATCCAGTAGGCTTGCCCTCCGAGTTGGGAAAAAATTGTGACGGAGGATTGGGAGGGCAAGGCTACTGCCGAGCCAAAAAGCTGATTATCCAACAGGACTATGTGCTGATTTTACGCCGCTATGCTACGAACCTAATCAACATGTTCACAACAAAGAGCGAACTATAAGCGAACTATAAAAATCTTTTTGGGCTAAAGCCCCTAATAAAGGTGGTTTATCAATTGCCCCATTTTAATGGCTATTTTGCTGGAATATCATCAGCCCAGGCAAAACACCATCAATTGCGTAATTATTGTGTTTATCGGGAGACTAATATCTGCCCACACAAAACAACATTACTGCATAACTCCCGTGATACTACGAGGTCATGAGAGCGCGTCATAATGGTGACATGGATTGTTGACTTCGCTGTAAAAATGCCGAAAAGCCGAGAGTGATGGTAGTGAAATGTCTAAACAACGACATTTTGGCAATGTTGGCTATATGTCTTTGTTGCCTTGTTTTCTTCCCTCATCTCATCCTTTTTAATCATACACTGATGGCTGGTGACACTGGATTTTATCATTACCCATTGAGGATTTATGCTCGCGAACGACTAATTAATGGTGAACTACCACTTTGGAACCCTCATCTTTTCGGTGGAGTGCCATTCTTGGCTGATGTTCAATCAGCCGTATTTTACCCATTTCATCTCCTTTATCTTATTTTTCCGCCCCCAATTGCCCTAAATTGTATAATAGTCTTGCACATTTTCTTGACAGCTTCATTTTCATACATTTTTGCCCGAAGAAGCATGTCAATCCAACCTATTTGTGCTTTTCTATCAGCTTTCGTTTTCACTTTTGGCGGATTTGTTCAAACTCATGTGGGCACTCAAATATACTTACTTTCATTGCCTTGGATGCCCTTAGCTTTGCTTCTCTATGATGAAGCTAAAAAGAGGGGGAGCATAGTGCTGTTTTTGATGATGGGTTCATGCATAACTTTGCAGTTTCTTAGTGGCGGAGTTCAATATGCTTATTATACATTCTGGCTCTTGATTGGCTACCTGTTCTTTACATTATTTGCGCAGAAAGCTGCTCATGAGCTCTCGCCAAATTATGATACCTCAGGCGTCCCAACTTATAGTTTGCAGAAATTTGGGGGAAATAAATCGGTCAAAACTAAAACGATTTTGCTCTTCTTTCTCAGCTTGTGCTTTGGTGCATTGCTTTCATCTGCACAATTACTGCCAACTTTGGAATTGATTCCATTAGGCGATCGCCCTATGAAGGCTCCTTATGAGTTTGTCACTTCTGGCTCTCTCCCAATAAAGCATTTTTTGCTCACCAACTTATTCCCCACGCTTTATGGGGCTTATGACCGACCCGAGATTGAAAACTTTTCCTTCGCAATTTTCACAACGTATGTGGGTGTGATACCCATTCTTCTCTCCATTTATGCTCTGCTTTCATCTCGTTTCAGTGGATGGGCATGCTTTTGGGCAATAGTGTGTGTAATAAGTTTCTTATTAGCTCTCGGAAAGGCAAACCCAATTTATCAAATTTTATACCAATTGATTCCGGGCTTTTCTGCCTTTAGAAGTCCGGCTCGCTTTATGCTACTTTATTGCTTCGGTTTGGCATGTCTTTCAGGCTTAGGTGCAGAGGCGTTTATCCGCTCAAAATCCACAAACGCTAAGAAGCTGTTTGAACCTCGCCAAATGATTCTTCTGGGACTTTCGCTAATTATACCGGTAATTTCTTTCATAACAGTCTACATTCATACAAGACAAACGATTAAAGCCCCTCAAAGTCCCTATTGGGAGGAACAATGGGGGCAAGTTGGTATGATAGCGTTAGCTTCAATATCTTTTGCAGTAATCATTATTATATCTCGCCTTGTGCCTCAATATAAGAATAGGCAAGCTTTTTTAATATTAATGGCGATTGTTTGTTTCCTTGATTATCATAGGCTTTCTCACCACATGGAGTATCAGGAAACTGTCCCAGTGCCTTTGGTTACTCAGACACCAAAGTCAGTTTCGTATATAAAATCCCAAAAGGGAGGGGATGATTTCCCGCGCAGATTCGGATACAGAGTGAAGGTGCCTATGAAAAGGTTTCAGGCTGGAGAATCTGCTATAGGGTTTACTGAAGAACAATGGCGCCAAATTGCCGTTAGCGTTGTTTTAGAACTTTTGCCATCTAACATCCCAGCTATGTTTAGAGTGGATGACTTGGGTGGAGGGTTTGGTGGCAACTTGCCGTTAAAAAGGCGGCTTTATTTGCTTTATGAACCCGGAAAGACACTTAAAGAAATAAAACCATGGCTCAACATAATGGGAGTCAAGTATGTTGGTTCCATTTTGCCAATTTATGACCACTCTCTAAAGCGTATTCCAAGCCTTCATCCTCTAACGCATTTATACTTTAACCCTCATGCCTTTCATAGAGTTTTCTTTGCTGATTCCTTTAAAATCGTCAAAGATGGTTGGGAAGCCTATCAGCTCCTCGTTAAAAACCCGAATTTTGACCCTCGCCGCTTAAGCTATATAGAGCTTCCCCAAAAAACTTTTTTGCCTTCTCCAACCAAAAACACCGCAGATTCAGGCACTTGTAGATTGGTGGAGCACCATCCAGAAAGAGTTATCATTTCATATAGTAGTTCGCATGATGTGCTAATTATTCTTTCCGACCCATTTTACCCCGGTTGGCAAGCATTCCTAAACGGCAAGAAGCAACTCCAAATTTATTCGGCTAACTGCGTTATGAGGGCAGTTTTTGCCCCAAATGGCAGCCACACTATTTTAATGCTTTTCTTGCCCAGCTCAGTGAAGATAGGGATTTTCTTTTCCTTGCTGGCTATATCGATGTTTTTTGGGATAATTTCCTTCTTCTTGGCCAAAAATTAGCCCGGTTTTAATCAATTGGGAGTTACGCAGTTGAAGTATAGGTGGATGAAATACACCCGAACTGATGATTTTGGGGCTATATTTCTGGAGGGCTTTCGTCCGCCCCACGAAACAATTTCAACTATAATTGAGCGAAAATTTGCCAACTCAAGTTAGCGCTCAAAGGTTCGTCATCAACTATGGGCTGAAACCCATAGCATGGATTGGAAAACATGATTAAAAACTTCTTGTGCTATAAAACCTTGTTCAACTTTATTGGGCTTAACTTGAACACAATGTGAATGCTTTTATAACTTTAGGGCACAAAACTTGTTCAAACATGCAACGGCTGAGTTATGCGAAGTGGTGGGCAGTATGAGGGATCGGCAGTTTATGGAGAATTTAGCTCATTTCTGGCCTGCGTTCGGTATTGCTTTGGCTACCTTTGGTCTTATAGTGGCGTTAATGGCTGGTATTGCACCGTTAGGTGTTCCCGGAGAATGGCAATGGATGCTTAAGCGTTTGAACAGCGGTTACAAAATCCTTTACCCATTTTGCCCAATTTTGCTGTTAGGCATTTTTGGTTTTGTTGCCATAAAAAGGGTTTGCATCAGCCACAATGGCTTCCCAAAATCTTCCCAAATTTTGCCCGCAATATTGGCATTCTCATTGACGGTGTGCATCATGTATATGCATCCTGACGGACCATCGCAAGTCACCTCACTCATTTTAAATCCAGCATCAAATAGTTACTATCAAACAGCTGTTGAATACCAAGACATTCTTAATTTGTTGGCTGATTATCACGAGAAAATGCCATGGTTAATCAGTCATGCTAAAACGCAAGCTCCAGGACCTGTGATTCTCCATTGGTTATTTCATAAAATTTTCGCTCACTCTTCATTTGCGATGGATGTTGCTGATGTTGCGCTTTTCATCGGTTCTGGGATTAATTGCCATATAGCGGCAAATCTGTTTCAAAATTTTTGGGGTGGTTGGATTCAACCCGAAAATGTTGCAGTGGCATTCTGGATAAGTTTAACTCTGTGTGCTATGGGTAGTCTGGCTGTAATCCCGCTTTACCACTTCGTCCGAAGGATAGTTGGCATTGAGGCAGCAATTGGTTCGGTCATATTATTTCCAGTAATCCCCAGTTTTTCTCTCTTTGCCCCAAGTGTTGATCAACTTTATCCTGCAGTAACCTTAGCAGTGTTCTGTTTGGCAGAAGCAGCAATAGATTCGTTATTGGACAGAAGGACAGCATCAGCAAGTATGTGGTCTGCTTTTGTTGGATTGGTTTTGGGTATTGGGATTTTTTGTAACATGGGGCTTGTGGTTATCCTATTACTCGTTACGCTTTATGTTTGGTTTCGGATAATTGCAGCCCATGAGAATTTTTCCAAGAAATTCCGAAATTTTTCCGCATTTTTCTGCTGTATGCTTGGGGCAATGCTTTTACTTTTCCTTTTATTTTGGTTGCTCTTTCGTTTCAATTTGTTGGCAACCTTTTTAGTTTCTGATGCCTTTAGGAGTGAGTTGTATGCAGGACCACCAGCTCGCACTTATTGGAAATGGTTATTGTGGAGTCCTATTGACTTTTTCCTCTTTTCTGGATTGCCCCTTGTCTGGCTATTCACAGAGGGTATTGTCAAGGACTTTATCAGGTTAAAACGAAGCCGAAAGGTTGAGCCATTGCATTGTTTTTCTGCCGCTTTCTTGCTAACTTTCATAGCGCTTGACCTATCCGGGAAGGTGCGTGGGGAATCCGGACGCATGTGGATGTTCCTAATGCCTTGTTTAATACCACATGCAACATGGTGTTTACAATCGCATAAATGGTGCGAATTCCGCCACCGATTGTTAGTCGTGTTCCTTCTTCAAGCAATAATTGTAGTTGCACTTCGTGAGTATGTGCTTGTGTGGGGGTATTGAAATTGTTCCCTAAATGATGGCAAATTTGGGCAAAAGTCGTGATTCGCTCCCTACTGCAGACCTTATCGGTGATGCAATGGCATTTACATTTTGCGCCCACACTAATGAGTCGCTATGCTAAAAGCGAAATAGCTTAATCCACACACTCTATCTCATAGCGCAATTGTGATAGTTTGTAAATTAATTCCGACAGACAATGGACAAGGTTGTATTTTTACTGCGTTGAAGTGAATGAGCATTTGCATAACAAGAAAACTTCACCGAATGAATTCGGCGCTTATTTGCTTCGTCATCAACCACTGGCTAAAGCCGGTGGCATGTAACAAAGCGCGCTTTTTCAAAACCATGCTATGGGCTTTAGCTCATAGTCGTTGACGAATTCTCTTAGCGCCGTCTTTAGATGGCGGAGATATCCTCTCAAAAGCTTTTTGGCTCAGCAGGAGCATCGCCTTCCCAATTTTCCGGACAGGCTTTCTTTGCCCCTACACGGCACGCAGGTTTTTCGATTCGGCGGCAGCCTCGCCCTATGAAAATAAACTTTGAACTTTGCGACCATTAATCGGCTTGGCAGTAGCCTTGCTTTCCGAAAGTGAATTTTGAACTTTTGAACTTTGTGCCTTGCATTCACTTTTGGCTTGGCGGTAGCCTTGCCCTCTAAAGCAAATTTTGAATTCAGAACCTTGCACTCAGCTTTGAGCTTGGCTTGGTAGTGCGAAGTTGAAGCTGATTATCTGCAGAGTGAGGCTGATTATCTGTCGGGTTGCTCTTCTCTTTTTTGCGTTGGGCGTCTTTGAGATGTGGGGCGATAAAAACGAGTGTGCGGCTTTTGTATCGTTGATGATTGCCATCTTATTGGTTGTGGCTGCAATGGTTCTTTGAGGCGTAGCTTAATCCTTCCCTCATTGTCTATGTTCTCAACACACACTTCAAGTTCGTCGCCGATGCGCAACAAATCGGCAATTGATGAGACTCTCTGTGTCGTCAAGTCACGCACATGGATGAAACCTTCCTTTCCGGGAAGTATTTCAACAAAAGCATAGGATGGTCCAAGGCGAGTTACTCTGCCCTTGTAAGTTTCGCCTACAATTGGCTCTTGGACAAAGCTTCTGACCATAGCCTCAGCCTTCTCGGCTCTCTCCGAATCTGGGCATGTTATGTAAACTGTCCCATCTGGCTCAATCTCAATTTTGGCAGCCGTCTCAAGCTCAATTTGCTTCAGGTGTTTGCCTCGTGGTCCGATAAGGTCACCAATTTTGTCCGACGGAATATGCACCACTTTTATTCTCGGTGCATATGGCGAGACTTCAGGGCGTGGCTTGTCAATGACCTGTGCCATTATTTCCAATATTTCTAACCGAGCAGCCTTTGCCATTTCAAAAGCCCTTCCAATCAATTCATGCGAAAGCCCTTTTCGTTTTAAGTCAAGTTGAATTGCCGTTATACCATTCCTTGTCCCAGCAATTTTGAAATCCATTTCTCCGTGTGCGTCCTCAATACCCTGAATATCGGTTAGTAGCACATCAATCCCGTTGTAGCTCATCAAGCCGATTGATATTCCAGCCACTGGTGCCAATATTGGAACGGCAGCGTCCATCAATGCGAGTGTCCCACCACAAACCGATGCCATTGATGTTGAGCCATTTGAGCTTAACACTTCTGTGACAAGCCTGATTGTGTATGGAAATTCTTCCTCAGGCGGTATTACCGCTTCAAGTGCTTTCTCGGCAAGTGCGCCATGCCCGATCTCTCGCCTTGATGGTGCTCTGAGTGGTTTGGCATCGCCAACGCTGTATGGTGGGAAATTGTATTGATGCATAAAGCGCTTTGTCACTTCCTCTTCCATCAGGCTATCAACCCACATTTCGTCGGTTGTTGCGCCAAGTGTAGCGATTGTTAGGACCTGTGTCTCACCACGAATGAACAAGCCACTTCCATGCACCCTCGGTGATATGCCAACGCTGCATGAGACGGGACGCATTTCCTCGAGCCTTCTACCATCGGCACGCACACCCAACTTGACGGTTCTCTCATTTACCAACTCTTTTATTGCAGCATTGCATGATTGCTTCACTTGCTCGCTAAATTCTGGGAACTCGGCAACCAGAGCCGTTTGAATTTCTTGGAGCAATTTCGTCAAAGCAGACTCCCGCTTCAACTTTTCTCGTATGCATAGCGCTTCTGTTATTCGCTCGCCATACCTGTCCTTAATGAGTCGCACAAGTTCATCATTTGGCAAGCGCAGTTTCAACTCTCGCTTTGGCTTACCGACATGCCTGCAAAGCCTCTCTTGGACTTCAATGATTGGCTGAAGGATATCATGGGCAAGCTTTATTGCCTCAAGCATCTTCTCTTCGGGGATTTGTTTTGCCCCAGCTTCAATCATCACCACGGCTTCTCTTGTCCCAACAACAACAAGGTCAAGCTCGCTAACCTGCATTTGTTGATATGTTGGGTTGATGACGAACTCACCATCAATCAAGCCGACTCTGACTGCACCAATCGGTCCATCAAATGGTATGTCGGAGATGCACAGTGCAGCGCTTGCTCCAATCAACCCAGGGATGTCAAGATGGTTTTCAAGGTCTGAAGCGAGTGCCGTTACGATCACTTGGACATCGTTGCATGCGCCCTTAGGGAAGAGTGGGCGAATTGACCTATCAATCAACCTCGCTGCAAGTATTGAGGCGATTGATGGCGGACCTTCACGACGATAAAACCTGTGTCCCGGGATGCGCCCCGCAGCATACATGCGCGCTTCAAAGTCAACAACGAGTGGCAAGAAGTCAATATCTTCTCTTGCCTCTTCTGTGGCGACCGCTGTGACTAAAACCATTGAATCACCATACCGCACTGTGACGGCACCACTTGCCTGTGGTGCAAGGATGCCGGTTTCAATTGAGAGTTCTCTGCCGGCAAACTCAATCGTCTCACTTATAGGTTGCAACGCCATTCTGCTCATTGCCTCCCACATCAGATTAGAGGGATCTTATGTGCTCATCCCATCTTATTCAAGTCGTTTCATTGTGTTGTTTCTTGTTGAGCTTGCGATGCCCCTTCAATTTGTGTTGATGGCTGGCTGCGCAGTATCCCGAAGAAGTCTCTTATGCCCAGCCCCTCAATGACCCTTCGGTAGCGATTTATGTCCCTCTTTGCGAGATAGCGAAGCAGCCTTCGTCTCTTGCTGTGCATGAGGATTAGACCGCGCCTTGAGTGGACATCTTTCCTATGTTGGCGCAGGTGCTCTGTTAGCCTGTTTATTCGTTCGGTCAAAATCGCAATTTGGACTTCTGGCGAACCTGTATCATCAGGGCTATGCTGCCACTGCTTGATGATTCTCCACTTCTCATATTTGCTCAAAGGCACTTTGACATCCCTCCTCACAGTCTCAAGGATACCTCATTTTGACCAGCATGAAATTTGATTCTCGCGGGCTGATCGCACTTGAGGCTTATGATAAAGTTACCATTATATGTGGTGCAGACTTGCACGCAATGCAGCAGTATAATGAGCATCTTGCCAATAATCTCATTGGCTTGAAGTTCGTTGCTCACCACCAGTTCATCCATCGGTAAAATCATGCACCGCTTAGCTCCAATACTCGTTCTTATCCTTACCTTCCAACTGTGGTCCTTTGAAGCTGCCTTTGCATGAAGGCTTCAAATTTGCGCTGCTGCTCAACAGCCTTCTCGTAGCGTCTCTTTGCCCTATCAATTTCGTCCTCAAGGAACTCCCTGCGGTATGTCCTTAAGGCGAGCATAAGCAAGCATGCCTCTTCAGGCTCAACTCGCCTTGCCCTTATCCTTCCGAGCAATTCGTAATATGATTGCAATCCGCCTGCTGGAGCTGCAGCTGGAGCACCAGCTGCACCAAGCCCTGTTGGTGGTGCACCCATTGGCGCACCTGGCATTCCACCTGGTGGTGCACCCGGCATCCCACCTGGTGGTGCTCCCATCGGTGCTGCAACCCCAGTTGGTGCTGCTTGCATTGGACCGCCGACAAGTTGTGCGCCAAGGGCTATTAGCCTGTTCCTAAACTGACTTTGCACTCCGGGAAACCAAAACAGTATTTCGTGAAGCGGCTCGCGCGCATCGGTCAAATAGAGCTGTTGCATCGCCTCCCAAATTGTTCGTCCTCTGTCATCTCGCACAGGTGCGGTAAGCGCATTTGTTGGTGCTGGCAAATCTCGCTCAATGAAGAGCTCCATCAAGCGCCTCGGATTTAAAGCCCTAATTGGGACGCCGGTGCGCAATGCATTCTCAAGCGTAAGGCATCTTTCCCTGGCGTCAACCAATGTGCGTAATTGCACATACTCTGTTGAAGTGATATTTCCAAGCGCTTGATATGATTCTCTCAAAGCGGGTCCAAGTGGGAGCAAAGCTTCGCCCACCCTGCTCATCCTCTCTGGAGTTGCCGGAAGAAGACCAACACCTATGTAAGCTCTCGGCGCCCTCGCAACAGTTTCCGCTACTCTCAAGCCATGCAATGCCATAACATAGTCAGTTTCAATCTGACGCTCAGGTTGCAACCTTGCCCATAGCCCTCTTCCTTGCGATTGTGCCTGTGCAACAAACTTCACCCATGCTTTAACATTCACATGGCAGCGTTCCTCACTTTGCAGCATCGCATAGCCAGCCCTAAGAAGCTTTGTATTCAAGTTGTGCCATGTGTTAGCTTCACGGAAGTAAACGATGGCGCGAAGCTTTCCTTCATCATCTTTTGGTCGGATGGGACAAGGCTCAACCTTGAGCGATTTGCCCTCTGCATATCGTCGCACAACTTGCATTGCACTCTCAAATCCCGGGTCGGCTGCAGCTGGTGATTTGACCCCGATGAGTGTGACCGTTCCCAGCTTCTCAAACTTCAGCGTGTTTGGAGCCTCAACTGAAAGACATTTATAAACGCCTGCCCTTTGCTGTGCCAATGCTAACTGCACCATTAACGCTATTAGCCAAACGCATGACAGCGGTGCAGCCTTCCTCATTTCACTGATTTTCATTCTTTCTTCACCTCAAGCCTTTAAATGCCATTGAAAGCACGCTCCACAGTTAACCATATTAACTGCCTATGCATTTTATCGCGCAAATGGCGGTGCGGTAAACATTTTGAAAAGTTGGCTAAGCTTACGGCTCTCGGCTGTTAAGGTGCGCTCTACATTTTTGGACGCAACTATCCGTCAAATCTTTTCAGGACCGTTTTAGCGCTTTTATTTCCGCCTGCAGCTTGACAGTTGCCGAGTAAGCTAAACTATTATGTGACTGAGTTTGCAAGTTTTTATCATCATGTGCTCTGTTCAAGTGGAGTAGTTTTTCAAACCCCTCTCGCTGTAGACTTTGAGGGTCAGCTATTTCACGGGCGAAGTTTCCAGCAGCACATTGGCTTACTCTCAGACACCAACTTTGCAGCTTTTGGAAAATTGGAAACGAGGTGAGAGCATGTGATAGATGTTGCCGGTGCACTTAAGCGCATCGTTGATGATGAGCATTTGAGTTCCGATGAAGCATACGAGGTCATGTTGCAGGTTATCAGCGGAGAGGCGCAAGATGTGCAAGTTGCAGCATTGCTTACAGCCTTGAGAATGCGCGGCGAAAGCATTGAAGAGATAGTTGGCTTTGCGAGGGCAATGCGAGATAAAGCTTTGCGAATCCAAATTGACAGGCAACCATTGGTTGACACATGTGGCACTGGCGGTGATGGTGCGCGCACGTTCAATATTTCAACCGCAGCTGCATTCGTTGTTGCCGGTGCGGGTGTGGCTGTGGCTAAACATGGAAACAGGTCCGTTACAAGCCAATGTGGCAGCGCCGACGTGCTTGAGGAGCTTGGCTACAACCTGAATATGCCGCCTGAAATGGTCAAGCAGTGCATTGAGGAGGTCGGGATTGGTTTCCTATTTGCGCCCCTATTTCACCCGGCTATGAGGAATGTAGCGCACATAAGGCAAAAGCTTGGTATTAGAACCGTCTTTAATATCCTTGGTCCGCTGACAAACCCGGCAAACATCACTGGGCAGACAATGGGTGTATTCTCGCCACACCTTTCGGAGACCCTCGCCAAAGTGTTATGCAGCTTGGGCTTAAGGAGGGCGTTCGTCGTTCACTCACATGATGGCTTGGACGAAGTTTCACCGTGTGCTCCTACCCTCATCAGCGAACTGCGCTACGGTGATGTGCACACATACGAGCTGGTGCCGGCGGAATTTGGGTTTGGGCGCGGCAGTTTAAATGAGTTGCGCATAAATAGCAGAGAGGATGGCGTAAGGCTGTTGCTCGGGATACTGAATGGGGATGTGCGCGGCTGCCCGAGAGAAGCAGTTTTACTCAACGCCGCCCTTGGAATTATTGCGGGTGAGCTGTGTGAAGATATTGGTGATGGCATTAAGCTCGCCGAAGAGGCAATAGATAGCGGAAGAGCTATTCGCTGCCTCAACGGTCTAATCCAATTCAGCAAAAGGGTGAGTGTGTGAGGTCAGTTGGAGCAATTGCATCCAGCTGGCTTCAACTTGACGCTTTTTCACACCCCATTATAAGGTGAGGGTTACAATGTCGGTTTTGCATCGCATATTGGAAGCGAAGCGTGAGCAGGTTGAAAGGTCTGCGGCACAGGTGCCACTTAAGCAATTGCTTGAGCTTTTGGATTTAGCTCCAACGGTGAGATCGTTTGCGAGAGCAATAAAACGCACCAATGGCATAAAGCTAATTGCTGAGCTGAAACGCTCATCACCATCCGCTGGCATCATAAGGGAGCAGTTTGAGCCAAAAGAATTGCTCTCCATTTACGAGGCATCACCTGCTGCAGCTATATCCGTGCTTACCGAGGAGAATTTTTTCGGCGGGCACATTGAGCACTTAAGGCTTGCAAAGGAAGTCACAAGCAAGCCGGTGTTGCGTAAGGACTTTATACTTTGCGAGTATCAGGTTGTTGAAGCAAGGGCATATGGTGCTGATGCGGTTTTGCTGATTGTCTCGGCACTGGAGACCCATCAACTTCGCAAGCTTATCTCGCTCACAAGAGAATATGGCATGGATGCACTCGTTGAGGTGCATGATGAGGCGGAGGTTGATATTGCGCTCTCATGCGGGGCGAACATAATTGGAGTGAACAACCGCGACCTCAAAACGATGCAAGTTGACATATCCACAACGCTGCGCTTGAGGAAGCTTATTCCGGATGGCATCATCGTCATCTCTGAGAGCGGAATAAGGTGCAGGGAGGATGCGCGCTTGCTTGAGGACGCCGGCGTTGATGCAATGCTTGTTGGTGAAGCGTTGATGCGTTCCGGCGATCCAATTGCGAAGATGAATGAACTGCTCGGGCTAAACCTTTATGGGGAGTGATTGAATTGACTGTGACAAAGGTTGCGCTGCCAGATGCTAAAGGAAGGTTTGGGAAGTATGGCGGTATGTATGTTCCAGAGACGCTTGTTTATCCTTTGCAACAGCTGTGCGAGGAGTATGAGGCTGCAAAGTCTGACCCGAAGTTTCAGGCGGAGCTTGAAAGCCTGCTAAGGGATTATGCCGGGCGCCCAACGCCACTTTACTTTGCTCGCAGGTTGAGCGAGCGACTCGGTTTGAAGGTCTATCTAAAACGCGAGGACCTATGCCATACCGGCGCTCACAAGATAAACAATACTCTTGGGCAGGCGCTGTTAGCGAAGCGCATGGGCAAAAGGAGGCTAATTGCTGAAACGGGCGCCGGTCAACATGGCGTTGCCACTGCAACAGCTGCAGCGTTGCTTGGGCTGGAGTGCGATATTTACATGGGCGAAGAGGACATGAAGAGGCAAGCGTTGAATGTCTTTCGTATGCGTTTACTTGGAGCGAGAGTCATACCGGTTTGCTCTGGAAGCAGGACGCTTAAGGACGCTATCAACGAGGCGATGCGAGATTGGGTGACGAATGTCCGCAACACACACTATGTTATCGGCTCTGTTGTCGGTCCACATCCATACCCGATGATAGTGCGAGACTTCCAATCAGTTATTGGGCGTGAGACAAGGGAACAGATCATCGCAATTGAAGGCAGGCTCCCAGACTATGTCATTGCGTGCGTTGGTGGTGGGAGCAATTCAATCGGCATCTTTTACCCATTCATACCGGATGAGGGTGTTAAGCTTATCGGAGTGGAGGCAGCTGGCAAGGGAATTGTGACTGGAATGCATGCTGCAACTCTTGTTGCTGGCACTGAGGGTGTCTTGCACGGCGCATACAGTTTCGTGCTTCAAGATAAGCATGGTCAAATACGCACGACGCATTCCATCTCAGCTGGCTTGGATTATCCGGGTGTTGGTCCGGAGCATGCCTACCTGAAAGCTACGGGCAGAGCAACATATGTTGCCGCAACAGATGAAGAGGCGTTGGATGCCTTCAAGCTGCTCGCCGAGACTGAGGGTATATTGCCGGCGCTTGAGCCAGCACATGCCATAGCATATTTGGTCAAGCTGTCGCATTCACTCAGGAGCAATGATATCGTCATTGTGTGCTTATCGGGGCGTGGCGATAAGGATGTTGAGGTTGTGATGAGAGCTCTCGGGATGAGCGAGCAAACATTGCAGGCTGATTGATGTAAGCTCGTTTGAGTCAGCGGATGGTGGTCGTGATGTGCTCAGATGATGAGCTTCGTCAGGCGCTTGGGAGGCTTGCTGCGACAAGCTCAGTTCGCAGGCTGCTTGAATTCTTTATTCGCAACCCGCATGTGATAGATACACCATCAGGGTTGGCTCAATGGACGGGTGAGGATGAGGGAACGATTGCGGAAGCCCTCAGTGCGCTCGGCGATTTGGGTGTAGTTCGCAGGATTGGCGATGCGGAATTGTATGCCTTCAACGCGGCGAAAAATGTGCGCTTGGTAATTGAGGATGTGCTTCATTTGCTCCCAACAGTGATTGAGCATGAGGATGAGAAAGAGTTAGTAACTTATGAAACTCATGTTGAGGCGGAGGCGAAAGAGCAAACGGCGCATGGCATCGCTATGGAAGATACACTCGGATGGCTTACCAAGGATGCCATTGAGGCGCTGAATGCCTCTCAATCACCGTCGGGTTACCTGCGCTCGCTGTCCGAGCTGTTTAGCAATTTGACTGGCGTGAGTGAGTGTGCCTTCCTTGTGCGCTCCGAAATGCTCAGCATACCAGAGATTGCCGAGGCACCAGCAGAGCCATTCATTGTTTCACTTCAGGTTATAGGCGATGTGGGCAAATGGCTTTTAAAGAGCGCTGGCAAGTTGACGGCAGATGCGCTCTCCGAAATAGCACAACAGGGTTGCAGAGTGGTTTCATTCAAGGGCGGTCTAAGCTACCCATTCACTCGCCTGCATGGATTGCTCTCTCAGGATGTTGAGTGCGCAGTTATAGCACCAGTAGTGATTAGTGGTGTTGTAGCTGGCATCTTTATTGCGAGGTGTGTTTCGGAAGAGGTCGCAAATGGTTTGCTCAAAACATGCGAATTGCTTGTAAGGCTTGCCGGGATGGGAATAAGGTATTGGCAGTGGAGGTTGAAATGTGAGCGTGTCTCAAGCTACACGCGCAATTTGCTTGAGAGCGTAAATGTTGGTGTGGTTGCACTTGATTCAGAGGGTCATATAACGACATTCAATACGGCATCTGAGCGTATATTTTGTCTTCCGGCTGCGCAAGCCATTGGAATGCATTTTAAGGATGTGCTTGGAGGCGCTTTCAACCCGCGCCTCGTTGGGTTGATTGAGAAAGCGCTTGAGTTTGGTGAGAGCGCGTCCGGTGTTGAGCTTGAATACATTAACCAGTTTGGGCAGACAAAAATTTTGAGTGCTCGTGTTGCACCGTTGAAGGATGAGCATAACAACGCCATTGGTGCAGTCTTAATGGCTGATGATATAACCGAGATAACAAGGCGCCGCGAGGCTTTATATCGTGTGCTCCCAAGGCATGTTGCCGATAGGATAATGGACAATCCAGCTTCGCTTGTAAGCGGCGGTGTTAGAAAAAGGATAACAGTGCTCTTTGCTGACATGCATGGCTTTACAACCATTTCCGAAAGGCTCACACCAGAGCAAGTTGTTGACTTGTTGAATGCTTTCCTTCCGTTGCTTGCCTCAATCACATTCCAGTATGAGGGGACTGTGGACAAGTTCTTGGGCGATGGCGTGATGGCATTCTTTGGTGCGCCGGAGAGCCACGAGGATGATGCGTGGCGTGCTGTCAAGGCTGCATGGGATATGAGGCAGTCAGTTGCTGATTTTGCGAGGGGGAAAAGCAGCATGGGCTTGCGCTTCATAACCGTTGGGATAGGGATAAACACAGGGGATGCAATAGTCGGCTACATTGGCTCAGAGAGGGTGAGAGTTGAGTTTACAGCCGTTGGTGACACTGTAAATGTGGCAAAGCGCCTTCAGGAGATGGCTATTGGAGACCAGATATTGCTCAGTGACACAACTTATGAGCTTGTAAGGGACAGGGTTATCGTGAGGGAGCTTGGTCCTGTAACTGTATCTGGGAGAAGGAAGCCCGTCTTCGTTTTTCAACTGGAGGGGCTGAGGTGAACGGGCGCTTCAGCGATGCTTTGCAGCGAAGAATAAACGCCATTCAGATTTTGCTCGCTGTCATTTTTCTCGTGTTTGCTGCCCGCCTTTGGTATCTGCAAATACTTCAGGCATCATATTACGATGAGCGTGCCCGTCGTCACTGGGTGCGCTCTGTAGTCATTCATCCCCCAAGGGGTCTCATAGTTGACTCAAATGGGAATGTGCTCGCCACTAATACCATCTCCTACAACTTGTGCGTCATACCAGCCGAGTTTGAAGTGTCAGATGGAACGCTTCATTTGCTATCTAAGCTAAGCGGCAAGACAGAAAAACAGATCCTTGAACTCGTAAGCGATAGCCGCTACAGGGGCTTTGAGCCAGTTGCCATAAAAAGAGGCTTGGATAAAAAGAGCTTGATTGAAGCGCTTGAACGAATGCACACCATGACCGGTGTGACCATTGAAGAAGTCCCAATAAGACGCTATCCGTATGATAAACTCGCAGCTCATGTGCTCGGGTATATCGGTGAGGTTAGTAAGGAAGTGTTGAAGGAGCGTCACGAACTTTTGCCGGGCGATAGGGTCGGAAAAAGCGGCGTGGAGAAAGTCTACGACAAATTCTTGCAGGGAAAGAAGGGTTACAAGTTAGTTGAGGTGGATGCTGCCGGGGCACTTGTGCGCAAACTTTCCGAGATACGGGCACGCCCCGGAAAGACATTGCGCCTGACGCTTGACCTTCGTTGGCAGATGGCTTGTGAGGCGGCATTAAAAGGACGACACGGAGCAATTGTAGTTATGGATGTTAACGACGGAAGCATACTGGCAATGTGCAGTTCGCCATCATTCTCACCCAATTCATTCTCAAACGGGATGACCAAAAGTGAGTGGCATAAACTCCGAACAGACAGGTCACATCCACTTCAAAACAAAGCCATCGGTGGGTGCTATCCGCCAGGGTCAACATTCAAACTTGTAACGGCGCTTGCTGGGCTTTCAAGCGGAGTTATAACGCCACAAACTAAGTTCACATGCAATGGCGGTTTGCGTGTCGGGAGAAGGTTTTTCAGATGTTGGCGCAGGCATGGCACCGTTGACCTTGTGAGAGCAATCGGGCAATCTTGTGACACTTACTTTTACCGAGTGGGACTGCTCGTTGGACCTGAGAGGTTGAGCAAGTATGCGAATATGTTTTTGCTCGGGAGGAATTGCAAAATTGACCTTCCCGGTGAGCGAAGTGGGTTAGTTCCAACGCCATCTTGGAAGAAAGCCAGATATGGCGTGAGATGGTATGATGGCGATACAGCAAACTACGCTATAGGACAGGGCTACTTGTTAACGACGCCGTTGCAGATGTGCATTGTTGCAGCTGCAATAGCAAATGGTGGTATCGTTTATAGACCGCATTTGCTCTTATCAATTGAGGATGGTTCTGGGAGAATCATCAAGCGCTATGAGCCACTTGTGCTAAGCAAACTGTCTATCAATCCGAAAACATTAACCCCAATAAGGTATGGCATGCAGTGTGCAGTTTATGGCAATGGTGGGACTGCGAGAGCATTAGTGAACTCACCTATAAGTGTTGCTGGCAAAACTGGCTCATCGCAGCACAGGCGCGGTGAAAAGCCACATGCATGGTTCATAGGCTATGCGCCAATTGACTCGCCAAAGGTTGCCTTTTCTGTTATCGTTGAAGCGAGCGGACATGGTGGCGAAGTGGCAGTTCCAATAATGAAACAGGTGTTAGTTGAAATGCGATGGTGGTTTGAAAGAAGGGAACGCACAAGTTATATCCGTTGGTGAAAGCTAAATTGTATTGCCACCAAAGCTGAGGCAGAAAGAAGGCGTGTAATAGCTGAGCTTGCACTCCACATTGTCCACAAAACTTTCAAGGAGCGAAAAGAGCGTGGTGAATGGGTGGGCAAGTTTAGAGCACGCCATAAATTCACCGATGAAAACGGTGCTTCAGCTGGTCAGTTTTTCTTGCCGATAAGTCACGATGAAACTTAAAGGCAATCGCTCTTTACTGCAAAGTTTGGTGGCGCTTGGTCATCCATACCGCTGGCTTTAGCCAGTGGTTGATGACGAAAAGGCTGAGCGCCGAATTCATTCGGTGAGAATTAACCGCCGTCTAAAGGCAGCGCTCAGGGAATTCATCAGCGACTATGGGCTAAAGCTCATAGCATGGTTTTTAAAAAGCGTTCCAACAACATTTGAAGTAAAGAGGGAGGGCAATTTCAGCTCTGACTGCTACAGGGGTGAGCATTGGTGGGAACATCTGAACATTCAAGGCTGAAGGTGGTTGTAGTTTCATGCAATGGCATTGGTATGCTTGTTTCAACGGCAGCACGGCTTGCTGCATTGCGTGCGCAGCAAATTCGTCCCGATAGAATTATCGTCTGGGGTGCTGCTACATTGGGTGTTGAGTATCCGAGGGCTGTAAGTGATGCTAATTCATATCCGCTCATCTTGATTGACGGCTGTAGACCAAAGTGTGCGAGCGGCGTGTATGATGAGAAGGTTGAGAAAGGCATCATCAAGCCTTCAAAGGTGGGTGGCAAAGTCATTGGGCGAATTTACATCCCTGAGGTTTGTGTAAAGTATGGCTTATCGCTGAAGGGAGAACAGCGTAGCCGCTATTCCGAAAAGGGCATGAAGGTTGTTGAAGCAATCGCAGATGAGGTGATCAAGCTTGTTGACGAGCTTATCGCCAATTACAGGGGTGAATCAAGTGGGCAAGATGAAGAATCAAGCGAGCAGAAAAAGGAACCAAGTTGTTAGGCGCACATGCCCGTGCTTGATAAGGGCGATTGCCGACAGGGGATTAAAAGTTTGCCTCATGCCATGTTTGGGTTTGGAAGATGCTATCGGGACTGCTGTCAGGCAGGCTTGTTACATTGTTGCCGAGAAACTGCGCCCAAAGGTGACGGTTCTCGGGTGTGCACCAGCGCTATTTGTCGGCGCCGAAGAGGATGTCATCTATGTGCTTTCTTATCCAGTTGTCGCAATTGAGGCATGTCCATATGCGTGTGGTTCAAGGATGTGCCAACGCTACGGCAAGGAGCCGGATGCTGTCATTTATGCTCATGAATTCTTCCGCCAAGCTGGAATTGATCTCAGCGGAGAAAGCAATTACATCCTCGGAGAGATTGGTCAAAGGGCAGCTGAGTTGCTTGCCGAGAAGATCGTTGAGACGGTTGATAACCTTCTCCTTTCGGAGGTGCGCAAGGTTGCCAAAGTTTCGTCTGAGCAAAGAGCAAAGGGCAGCATTAAAAGCGGTTAAACAGGTGCAAACGATTGTGGAAGAGGTTAAGGGATTCCAAGGTGACAAGCGTCATCGTGCGTCCCTACAGAGGCGCATCAAAAGATTATCTAACATCGTCACCTCGGTGTTCCTTCCACAACCGTTGCAAGAAGCGCTTGAGAGAGCTTATGAGGCACTCGTGGCATGCAAGCTTGTGGTTGAGGACTACAAAGCCATAGCCGATGACAAGCGCCAAGAGTTGCTCTTGGGTGCAGAGTTGATGGCAAAGTCAGCTGCTAAGTTGGTTGAAAATCACAGCTGCAGATGAGTCTTAACGCTCTTTGCTCAAAAGTTTTTGTTGCATAGTAGGGTCAGGCTACTGCATGAGCGAATTTCGGCTCATGTTATCTAAAATTGGCAGTTTACGCTACATATCGCTTCGGCTCAGAGGTGATAAATGTGTGGCGACTAATGGTTTCAGTGGCGGCTTTTTTTCTGCTTCCAGCCAAATTCTGTTTTGGTGACTGGGCAACTTTACGGGGCAACCTTCAACGCACCGGTTTCGTCAACACTCAAATTCGCCCGCCGTTTCAACTCGCTTGGGTTCGCCACTTCGTCAACGAACGAATTGGCACTTGCGTTGAGCCTATCGTTTACGACGGCAAAGTTTTCGTGGCGACGCACAACGGAAGTTTGTATGCTTTGAGTGCCGAAACTGGCGAGCCAATTTGGC
>JANXAS010000022.1 GCA_025062195.1 Armatimonadota bacterium | reverse complement strand
CTTAAAAACAAATTCAAAGAGCCGTTCAGAAAGAGGCGACCTTGGACAATCGCACCGTAGCTACTGCCATCGCACCAAAGGCGTTGGCTTTAATTCATAGGTGAGAACGCTCGCATCAAAATTCAAAAATGGGTTTACTAAAGCCCTTTCGCCCTCACACTTTGCAAGACATAATACGCCATTGAAGGATACCAAAGAAAAAGCAAGGCGATGAGTGTTGTCATTTGATCAGACGATAGTAACTTCAATCATCATAGCATTGCAGGTTGGTATAGTTATTGTAATCGTGCTTGAGGTTTATCACTTCAGGCGCAAAAGGACTGTTATCACAGGTGGGCAGTTTGTGTTGCGCATGGCAATTGGGGCAGTCTTCCTTGCGCTGCTCAGTCTGCTCTTTGGCGGTATCATTGGCGCGTTTAGATTTAGGTCAACTGAGAGTGAGCTTTGGTTTTGGATGAGCTGCCTTATAATGGTTGTGGTGTTGCTCTTCCTTCTCCTCGTTGATGCTCATTTGCTCTACAAAAGTAAGATGCACATGCGAGAGCGACTTTACGAAGATTTGGCGAGGGATATGCTTCGCTCAATAGCTAAGAGGGCTGTAGAACAGCAAAACCAATCCAAGGACGATGAAGGCACAACACCTGATGACCAAAGCAACGCAAACCGAACGTGATGTGAGTTATGTAGTTGATGTTGTTTGTAGTGGTGGACGATAGCCCGTCAGAAAATCACACATAAGCGAACAACGCAAACGGCGTAAACTGCAAATCCAAAAGCAATTGGGAGAGGCTTTAGCCACGAACAGAATTTTAGCGGCTTGAAAGGAAAAATTTTTCGCAGCTGAAGTTGCTTCTACCTAATGCGTCATTTGCGATTTACGGTGTGGACATCGTTCAAAAGCGAATGATGGCGGCAGCGTGACAGCTGTCTCTATATCCAGCTGTGTAACTCCTACACGATTTTAATCGCATGTTGCAGGTCCCAATGCGCCTGAAAGTTTAGCGGGCAGACTAATATTTGCCCGCAGTTTGCATCACTTATGTTTTGCGCTCTGCCAAACTGTTTCACATCGCAGCTTGCTTGTTGAAGTAGTTTCACATCCAATTTTGCTGACGCAGCGCCCTGTAAATATAGCCTCAACGGCTGCCAGCTAAAAGTCATGCACAATTTGGTGAGGGGTGCAATTTAGACCATGAAGGAGAGCAGAGTTTTGCTTCATGTTGGCGAGGTGATTGAGAGTTGCACGACTGAGTTTGTGGCGCAGTGCTGCAAGTTGCACACCTCACCTCCCTTTGGCTCACTTGTCCGAGTTGAATCAGAGCCGCCAATCTACGCCCTCGTTTATGAGATAATCACTCACAGCATTGACCCGACACGCCGCCCAATGGCATATGGCAAGACCGAGGAGGAGTTACGCGAGGAACAACCACAAATCTTTGAACTGCTAAAGACGGACTTCAGAGGGCTGATAGTCGGTTACGAGTTTGAGGGTGCTATGAGACAAGCACTTCCACCGATACCGCCGAAGTTGCATAGCTTCGTTTACGAATGCGATAGCGACGAGGTCAGGCGCTTCACCGAGGAGTTTGACTACCTAAGACTCATCTCGGCGTCTGGAAAGGGCATAAGGGATGAGTTGCTCATAGCCGCCTGTAGACATGCTTGGGAAGCACATGATTACGACCACGCATATCTTGTGTCGGTAGGGAAGGAACTGTCACGCCTCATTAAGGATGACTATGACCGCTTGCGCTCCATACTTAGGCGGATCTCAAAGCGATAGGGATGGCAAAGGATACAGCGGTGCTAACATTTAAGATGCTAAAGCAGCGTTGGAAAAGGTTGCCTAAAAACTGTCGAAGTTCGGCAAGCCACAGGCATGCCCTACGAATGAGAAAAAATTGTGACAGAAAAATTCGAGGGTCGGGCTACTGCCCAACCGAAAAATGGGACGAAAAAATTCGGCAAGCCAGTAGGCTTGCCTTACGAGATGACGAAAAAAATCGTGACGAAAAATTGGGGGGCGAGGCTACTGCCGAGCCGAAAAAATCCAATGGGGCAGTTTGTAGTAAGGCACGAAACGAAGTGGAGTGCCGTTGAAAACGCCGTTACGCTATCTCTTTATGGTTCACTACGAACCATGCTACAAAAGGAAAAAAGCCGAAGTTTGGCAAACCAATAGGCTTGCCCTACGATTGGAAGCATCACTTATAACTTAACCGCATGATAGCTCAAAAGATGACCGTTACCAATGGCATAAGGGGTGCATACGAATATGGTGGTGCTCGGCATTGAGACATCTTGTGATGAGACATCAGTTGCGCTTGTGCGAGATGGCAGGACAATACTCTCCAATATCGTTTGCTCGCAAGCTGATTGGCACAAGCACTTTGGCGGCATCGTTCCCGAGATCGCTTCACGGAAACATGTGGAACTCCTCTTCCCGGCACTTGACTTGGCGCTAAAGGAAGCATCTGTAGAGCTTAACAGCATTGATGGTGTCGCCGTCACATGCGGGCCGGGATTGATAAGCTCACTTGCAGTTGGATTGGCGGTTGCAAAAGCTATATGCGCTGCGCTTAACAAACCTTTGATCCCTGTTAACCACCTTGAAGGGCATATGCTCTCAGCCTTCCTCGCCGATAATGAGCTTGACTTCCCCTTCCTATGCCTCATAGTTTCTGGCGGTCATTCCGAACTCGTGTATGCGCATGACTTGGGAAAATACGAAGTCCTCGGGCGCACAAGGGACGATGCTGCTGGTGAGGCTTTTGACAAGGTTGCAAGGGTGCTCGGGTTGGGCTTTCCGGGCGGCCCTGCAATTGACAAGGCTGCAACAAATGGCAGCCCAAGCGCTATTGCCTTCCCGAGAGCTGACATGGGTGGATCACTTGACTTCAGCTTTGCCGGGTTGAAAACGGCGGTGGCGCGCTTCGTTGAGGGCTATCGTGACATTCTCGCCGACAAGAGCGCTTCGCAATACACCGTCCCAGACATAGCTGCAAGTTTTCAAGAAGCCGTAGTAGATATGCTCATACAACAAACTGAGAGAGCTATACAGATGACCAAAGCAAATGCATTGGCAGTTGTTGGTGGAGTGGCAGCAAACAGAAGGTTGCGCCAGAGAATGAATGAGCTTACATCGGGCTACGGCATAAAGCTTGTAATACCGCCAATTATACTGTGCACGGATAATGCTGCAATGACAGCTTGTGCTGGTTATTACAGGCTTGAAAGGGGATTGACAGCCAATTTGGATGTGGACGCAATCGCCGTTTGGGATTTAGAGGATGTCACTGTATCCCACTTGCCTCCAAAAGTGACCTGAAAACTTCATCAGCCAATCGCAGGCTCTCATGGTCTCCGATATCAAACCATGTTCCGACAAACGGATAGCCGTAAACATCAACTCGCTTATGTAGCCATTGAATCAGATATCCCGGTTCGTCCTTGGGCTGTCCTTCGGCAAGATACTCGTCAAGCAACCTTAAGTGAGGCGGCTTGAATATGTAAAGGCATATCGCTGTGAGGCTTGTCTTTGGGTTTTTCGGCTTTTCCTCAAAATGGATAATGCGCCATGATTCATCAACTTCAACAGCGCTGTATCGCTTTACCAGTTCAAGGTTGTTCACTCTGTATAATCCGACAGTGGTGCCGTGTTCAGATGCGAACTGGGCAAACCCGCGCAAGTCAAAGTCAAAGATGTTGTCGCCAGCCACGACGAGACAATACTCGTTAATGCTGCTTGAGCTAACGACAAAAGCTAAGTCGCCAATAGCACCCATTCTCTCCTCGTTCGTCCTTGTGCCATCGTTATGAAGCAATATGGGCTTGCAGAATGAAGGGGCGAATGAACTAAGCCACGAAGCAAAGTCAGGATAGAAGCGATCGTTAGTAATGATATGCACTTCATCAACTTCTTCAAGCGGTGCAATTCGCATGAGCACATGCTCAATCATTGGTCTGCCAGCAATGGTAAGCAACGGCTTTGCTTTATTCAGTGTGAGCGGATAAAGCCTTGTTGCATACCCTGCGGCAAGCACTATCGCCTTCACGCTAAAATGCACCCCCACAAAAGTGCACGAAATTCACAACTCCCTGTCAACGATGAACCTTGCGAAACTTGAGAGCACACCACAGCGCTTTGTTGGTAAGAGCTTTAATATCTCTATGGCATCATCAGCAAGTTGCCTTGCATACAGCCTGATGCGCTTATCAATGCCATAGCTGATGATAAACTCACGCAGCGTAATTATGAGTTCGTCACAAACGTTCCTTTCATTCAATGAAACCCCAACCTGCCTTAAAATCGCGCTCTCCCCATCCTTTCTAATTTCCTTTAGCAGCTCAATCAATGGCAGTGTTATTTTGCCACCTCTCAAATCCTGCCCTATTGGCTTACCGAGCTTGCTTTCGCTCCCGATGAGGTCAAGGAGGTCATCAACAATTTGGAAAGTCATCCCGATTAGTAAGCCGAAGCTGCGCAGGTGAGTTGCATGTTCAATGGCAGCTCCCGCAGAGAGGCTTCCAGCAAAACACGCAGACGCGAACAATTCAGCAGTCTTCAGCCTTATGATTTCAAGATAACGCTCGCTGGTCATCTGAACATCAAATGCGTGCGACAGCTCAAGCATTTGACCATGACACATTTTTTGTGCCGTCTCAGCTATGTCTTGCATCACACGCTCATCGGCGTGCCTTGAAAGCAAATTAAAAGCCCAAGCGATTAAGAAATCACCGCCAACTATTGCAGCGCTATCGCCCCAAAGAGCATTAGCCGTAGCCCTCCCTCGGCGCACCCTCGCACCATCAATGACATCATCGTGAAGCAAGCTGGCGGCGTGTATCAGCTCAATTGCAGCTGCATATGCTATTGTGCGCTCGTTTATATTGCCCATCACCCACCCAGATAACAGCGTGAGGATTGGGCGAAGCCGTTTTCCGCCGGAGCTAAGTATGTGGCTGGCAATCTCTTTCAATTTGCCCCCTGCAGAGGCAACACACTCATGCAATAACTCTTCAACCCATTCCATTGAGTCCTGAATGGCGGTGAACCATTGAGCTTCGCCAAGCTTGGCATCGAGAGCGAATTGAGGTTTTTGGTTCATTCAAATCACCTGCATGAGCTATAACTACCCGCAGCGCCGATTGGAAAGGGCGCACGTAACTGCTCTCCAAAAGCATCAAATATATTGCCACCCGACTGAAATTGACCACCTGCATGCTCTGAGCTAAAGCCCCTCATATGCGCTCAGCTGGCAAACTGAACACGAAGCATATGATGTGAGACATCGCCGAACTCCAACTCACTTGCCTTAGCCGATATTTCGCCCCGTTGAGCACCACAGCTATATCCATGCATCGTCACAAAGGTCATGACTGAAAAGCTCGTCTTCGGAGAAGAACAGCTCAATCTCCCTTATCGCCGATTGTTTTGAGTCCGCACCGTGTATCAGGTTTAAAGTTGTGCTTAGCCCAAAGTCGCCCCTTATACTGCCAACATCGGCTTCAATGGGATTGGTTGTCCCAATGAGCTGTCTGATTGCTGCTATTGCATTTTCACCTTCCCATGCCATTACGATCACTGGCGAAGAAGTCACAAATGTAACAAGGGCGTCAAAGAATGGCTTGCCAATGTGCATGGCATATAGCTCTTCGGCTTTCTGACGGCTCATCCAAACCATTTTGATCCCGACAAGCTTTAATCCCTTGCGCTCAAGCCGAGAGATAATTTCGCCAACTAAGCGCCGTTGTATGGCATCTGGCTTAAGCATAACGAAGGTGCGCTCCTTCGCCATATGGCATCACCAGCTGCTGTCAAACTGGTTAGACTCAGCGCAACATCAATATGACACCGTTAAGTGCATCTCTAATCCATTGCAAGAATGGGTTTGGCAGCAGCCCAACTACGACAGTTCCAAGCAGCGCTATGAGCAATGCGGCATCGGTGGATGGCGCAGTGCGTTCCACGGACTGCGCCTTTGGCGGAAGCAAGAACATATGCCTTACAACATTGAGGTAGTAGTATCCCGAGACGACGCTATTCAGCACTCCGACAATTGAAAGCCAGCCCAAGCCGGAATATATTGCTCCAGCAAAGACAAAAGCCTTCGTGAAAAAACCGACGAACGGCGGTATACCGATTAGCGAGAGAAAGAATATGGTGAGTGCCCAAGCCAAGTGTGGCATCCGTTGTGATAGCCCATCATATTCGGGTATCTCTTCGGTGCCGAGCAAGTGAGAAACTGCGAGCACTACAGTAAACGCACCGCCGGTGGCAAACGCATAGCCGAGGGCGTAAAGGAGAAAGCCAGTCATTGCAACATCGGTGCGTTCAAGTAAGCCCTTACCCATCATAAAGTCAATCTCGGCTTGCGAGACCGCTGCAAGTCCAATAAGCATGTAACCGGCATGCGCTATGCTTGAGTAGGCAAGCATGCGCTTTATGTTGCGCTGCGGTATGGCAAAGAGGTTTCCCACAGTCATGGTCAGGGCACTGATCGTTGAAATTACTGGACGCCACAGCTCCAGAGATTCTGAGAAGCCATAAATCATGAAGCGCGCAATTAAGCCAACTGCTGCCACCTTTGACGCAGCTGCAAGAAATGTAGTTACAGGTGTAGGAGCACCCTCGTATGTATCCGGAGCCCACGCATGAAATGGGACAAGCGCCCCCTTGAAGCCGAGCGATGCCATCACCATTATGAGGCTGACAAGGATTAGATGCGGAAATTGAGCGCCGACTTCCGTCTGCATGTTTAGTATCTCACGAAGGTTTGTGGTGCCTGAGAAGGCATAAATGAGCGACATTCCGTAAAGGCTGACTGCGGTTGCAGCTGCGCCGGTGAGAAAGTATTTGATGCCGGCTTCAACGGAGCGTGGATTGGAAGTATCAAGGGAGGCAAGCGCATAGGATGCTATGCTTGTAAGCTCTATTGCAAGGAAAAGCGTTATTAGCTCCACAGCCGACACCATGAAAGACATGCTCAAAGTGGCGAAGCAAAGCAATGCATATAGCTCAGCAGAAACTCCATTAAGCCTTGCTTCAACATAATCAAGCGATGCGAGAATTGTGATCAACATCCCAATGGCAATTGCGAACTTGAAGTAAGTGGCATACATATCCGGGGAGAGACAAAAGCTAAAGAATGGACGGAGCGTTGACCTTACAAGCTGAGCTTCAAATACAAACCAACCCTGCCACGGCATGATGAATGCCGATACTCCAACAGTGCACGCCGCAAGATAGCCAAGATAGCGCCCTTTAACATTGGGTGATGTGAAATTTATGACAAGTATGGCTATACCACCGATCGCTAAAACCATCTCCGAAGCAAAGTAACCAAGCAGCACTGTCAGCTCATCCATTCCTCTCAGCCTCACAAACCGTTAATCAATGCCTGAATATAGTGTTATTGACTTAACGATGTGCGTCATGACCACATTTATCGGATCAAGCACAATCTGTGGATAGATGCCGAGAAGGAAAACAATGAAGACGAGCGGGAAGAGAGAAATTGACTCACGCATATCCATGTCCTTAAGTGTCTCATACCCTTTCGGTAACGAACCCATAAGCATTCGCTGTAACATCCAGAGGAAGAAGGCTGCAACTATGACGATACCAAAGACGGCGAGCCACGCAAAACGGCCATACACTCCGAAAGCGCCCATTAGCGCCAAGAACTCAGCCCAAAAGCCAGCCAAACCAGGCAAGCCCAGCGACGCCAGTGCCATGAACGCAAGCACGGAACTGTAAACCGGCATCTGATTCCAAAGCCCGCCAAAAGAGTTGAGGTCGCGATGGTGCACGCGCTCATAAATGACACCGACAAGAAGGAACAAGCTCCCGGTGATTAGACCGTGAGCGATCATCTCAAGCGTTGCACCGTTTAGTGCCATTATCTTTGCTCGGACAAGAGTTTCAAGATATGTGCTTGGAACTTCAAAACTCGCTCTCGCTGCAGCAGCCACACCAAGCATGACAAAGCCCATGTGAGCAATGCTTGAGTATGCTACGAGTTTCTTCAGGTCGTCCTGTCCCATAGCCACTAAAGCTCCGTAGATTATGTTGATGATGGCGAGCACTGCCATAGGCTTCCAAAAGATTGAGCAAGCTTCTGGAAAAAGCGGCAACAGGACGCGCACCATTCCGTAAGTGCCCATCTTCAACAATATGCCGGCAAGTAATACGCTCCCTGCAGTTGGCGCCTCAACATGAGCATCTGGAAGCCATGTGTGGAACGGGAAGACCGGAACCTTTATGGCGAAGGCGAGATAGAAGCCGAGGAAGCAAAGCAGCTGAGCTATAATGTGCCCTCTAAGTGGTTGCTGGCGTATCAACTCAAGCATATCAAATGTGCGCTGCTGCGTCGGATCGTATGATGGTGGTCCGCTAAAGTAGTAGAGGGTGAGTATGGCAAGCAACATGAAAACCGAGCCAAATAGCGTGTATAGGAAAAACTTGATGGCTGCATACTCTCGCTTTGGCCCACCCCAAATCCCTATGAGGAAATACATCGGCACAAGACTGACCTCCCAGAAGATGTAGAAGAAGATGAAGTCGAGAGCTGTGAAGACACCAATCATGCCTGTCTCAAGGAGAAGGAAGAGGGCATAGTATTCCTTTTCGCGATGCCGTATGGCAGTCGGCGAATAGACGATTGATAGGAATGAGAGGAGCGCAGTGAGAACAACGAGTGGCGCACTCAGCCCATCAACACCAAAGTAATATCTGATGTTGATGACTGGTATCCAAAGGAAGCGCTCAACGAATTGCATATGAGGTGAACTTCTGTCCAAGTCGGCGAACATGAAGAGCGATAGGATGAGCACGAACGCACTTATGCAGTGCGCAATTGCCCTTATGAGAGGAGTATGTTTCCTCGGTGTCAAAATGATGAGCATTGTTCCGAGCGCTGGAAGGAAAGTTATCGCCGTCAATATCCCAATACCATCGTTCATAGCTAAGGTCACCCTTTCCGTTTTTGCTAACCGTTACAGCATACTTACGGGTGAGCGAGCAAGATAACTCTCCACATGCTGAAAGCGATCAGGACTGCAAACCCAAGCAGCACAAAGAGTATGTAGTGGCGCACTAAGCCGGTTTGTATTAGCCTGAGAACATTTCCAACAAAGCCAGTAAGCAGCGCCACGCCGTTGACTAAGCCATCAACAACATAGAGGTCAAACAAGCGGTGCAAATATGCGAAGACATAAGCCACAACCCATCCGACGAGATTTATAAAGCCATCAACAAAACCTAAGTCAAAGCCCCTGCATCCATTAACGATGGCAAAGAAGGCGTGCCTTATCCTTGTGCCCTCATACCAGTCCAGATGCCACTTGGCTTCAAGAAATGAATAAGTCGCGCCGAGGATGAGACGCAACGGATCTTCAAAATGGTTTGAAATGCGCCTTGCACCATAGAGGCGGTAACCGAAGAGAACGCCAGTTATAGAGGCGCAAAGCGATATGAGCATTACAAATCCGGACGAAGGATGTCCCTCAACATGCGCCTCACCATAGGTTACGAACTTGCCATACAAGTTCATCCATGGCGTCCCAACAAGCCCACTAAGCGCAGCGCCAAATGAAAGGACAAAGAGCGGGAGCAGCATGACCGGTGGGCTTTCGTGCGGATGAATATCGCGCCGCCTTTGCTCACCTAAGAAGACAACGCAAAGCTGCCTTGTCATGTAAAGCGCTGTCAGGAATGCTGTCACCTCACCCATAGCCCAGAGAAACTTGTTGTGCATGAAGGCATGCGCCAATATCTCGTCCTTGCTCCAGAAACCGGAAAGGGGCGGTATGCCAGCGAGTGCACCCATGCCAACAAGATATGTGGCGAATGTGACCGGCATAGCCCTTTTCAGCCCACCCATCTCAAAAATTTCGTTTGTATGCATGGCGTGGATGACGCTTCCGGCGCAAAGGAAAAGCAGCGCCTTAAAGAAGGCATGCGTCATAAGGTGGAATGTGCCCGCCGAATACGCACCAAGCCCAAGCCCCATCATCATGTATCCGAGTTGGCTTATGGTTGAGTATGCGAGTATTCGTTTTATGTCGTTTTGTGTGAGCGCAATCGTTGCTGCCATGAAGGCAGTAAAGCATCCTATATGCGCCACGAGCTCGCCCGGAGATATAGCTATTGAATTGCCAAGCAACATCAGCTTGCCAACGATATGTTCGTCAAAAAGCACATAGCATCTTGCGACCATGTAAACACCGGCTGCAACCATAGTAGCAGCGTGAATTAAAGCGCTAACTGGAGTTGGTCCTTCCATTGCGTCAGGGAGCCAGACATGAAGCGGGAATTGAGCTGACTTACCGATTGCGCCGAGGAAAAGCAGAGCCGAAGCGAGTGCAAATAAGCCGTTTTGCTTCACAGAGCCGTCATGAATTGATGTGAAGACTCCTTTAAGGTTGCCGATGGAGTAAAAAAGGACACTCCCTGTAATGGTGGCGATCAGAAAAATACCCAACGCAAATCCAGTATCACCCAACCTCGTCACTATGAAAGCCTTTTTGCACGCGCGCATTGCCGGCTCACGCTCATACCAAAATCCGATAAGAAGGTAGGAGCAAAGTCCCACGAGTTCCCAACAGATGTAAAGCATCACGAAGTTGTTGGCGAGCACAAGCCCAAGCATGGAAGCCATGAAGAGCGACATGTATGCGAAATAGCGATGATAGCGTGCGTCCCCGCGCATATATCCGACTGAATAGAGCATTATCCACCATCCGATGAAGCCCACGACGAATAGCATAACCGATGTGAGTGGATCAACAATATAGCCAAGCGGTATTGTGAATGATGACTTGCCATTGCCGATTTGGATGCACATCCAAATGCCCTGAATTATAGTCCCCTTCTGAGGCTGCGCCGAGAGTGCCACGATGCCAAATGTTAAAAGGCAAAGCAGCGATGAAAGACCAACAAGAGAAAGAGCGACTAATGCAGCGCGCTCACGCAGCTTATGACCGAACACAGCGCAGATGATGAACGACACAAACGGCAGCACTATTATTAGCAATGGGACGATGGGAGAAATTCCCATCCTCTCACTCCTCTCAGCGGCGAGTTATAGATTCAGCGCGCTAAAAGTGCACAACCTACCAACGCATAATGTTGATGTCGTCCACATTAACTTTCGCAAAGTTTCTGTAAATAGCGATGATGAGCGCAAACCCTATGCAAGCTTCGGCAGCTGCAACAACGATCACGAAAGCCGCAAATATCTGCCCCGTTATTTGGTTGGGTGTTAAGCTGGCGCATACAGCTACGAAGTTGAGATTAACGGCATTAAGCATTAGCTCTATTCCCATCAGGATCGCTATTGCGTTGCGCCTCGTCAGCACACCATAGATGCCGATTGAGAAGAGCAGCGCCGATAGAACTAAGTAATGCATAAGCCCTGCTCCCACCATCAACACCTGCCTGCAATGCAAGAGTATAAGTGGATGATGGTCTGACAAATTTTCTCAGGCGCACTTTGCTTGCCCATACTGCAATTCACAATTTGCTCACCGCTCACCTGTGCCAACAGTTTTGTCCGACTCAAGCATGCTCATTTGCCGCCAGCAAGCCTTGCAATGACTATTGCACCGATAACCGCGACAACCAGCAGCACTGACGCGAACTCAAATGGCACGAGAAATTGTGTGAGCAATGCCACCCCAACAGCACGCACATTCCCCATCGGCAAATGGGATGCTTCAGCGACGAACTGTGCCACTGGGGCAATGTGCACACCATAATTTTCCGGCAATTGAGCAACTGCTGTGCCGAAGATGGTGAGCGCTATGCCGAGGAAGCATATGGCAGCACTTATTCCAATGCTCACCCCTCTGCTAACAAGCTGCCTTTGTCTTCCCACAACTTCCTCACTGAGCATGATAGCAAAGAGTATGAGAGTGGTGACGCCGCCAGTGTAAATGAGTGTCTGCACACCAGCAAGCAAGAAAGCCCCTTGTAGCAGAAATAGCCCTGCAACACCAAGGAACACAAGCATCAAATGAAGAGCGCACTTGAAAAGGTTTTTTCCGGTCACCACAAGTAAAGCGTTAAATAGGGTGAATGCAGAGAGAGCGTAGAAGAAAACCCACCACACAGCGCCGCCGTTCATCTAACCCACCCCTGAGTTGCGCGAAAAGGTATTGCATCTTTGCTCCTTACTGCCAATCTTATCGGTGGTGCAGCGGCATGAGCATTTTGCACACGAGCTAACGGGCTTAGAGTCCATTACGCTCTGTGAGCGCCTCCACCCTCAGCAAAGAGCATTCACCTTAGCGCCACTATGAGCGATACGATGCCCAAATCAATGAGCGCTATAGGAAACAGCCTCTTCCAAGCGAATTCCATCAGCTGATCAATTCTCACTCTCGGGTATGTTGACCTTATCCAAAGGACGATGAAGACGAGCGTCAGAGTTTTAAGCATAAACCAAAGCAAAGACCAAAACCCATCATCCGGCAGGAAAGGTAACGGCGCATACCAACCGCCAAGGAAAAGTGTGGTAGCGATGGCGCATACAACAAACAGGTTGGAAAACTCGGCGAGAAAGAAAAAGGCAAAACGCATCCCGCTGTATTCAACATTGTAGCCGGCAACTAATTCGCTCTCGGCTTCAGGCAGGTCAAACGGTATTTGGTTCGTTTCGGCAAGAGCGCATATCATGTAAATGACAAATGCAATGAACGCTAACCCAAAGTAACTGATGTTGAAGGCGTTCCAATACCAGATGCGATCCCCTTGCATTTCGGCTATATCCTTCATGCTGAGCGAACCTGAAATGAGCACGGGGACAAGCACTGCCAAAGACATCGGGACTTCGTAAGAGATGAGTTGAGCGCCGCTGCGCATCCCACCGATTGTCGCCCACTTGCTCCCCGATGCCCAGCCAGCCGTTATTATCCCGACAACTGTGATGGAAGTTATGGCGAGCACATACAGGATGCCCAAATTCAGGTCCTTCGGTTGGAAGTGAGGCGGTTGCCCAAATGGTATGACTATGTATGCAAGGTATGCCGGCAAAAAAACAATCAAAGGCGCTGCAATGAAGATGCCCTTATCAGCCTCTGCTGGTATGATGTCCTCCTTTGCGAGCAACTTAACCGCATCGCAAACCGTTTGTAACACCCCTCTTGGTCCGACATATCTTGGACCGAGACGCAATTGAATGAAGCCAGCGAACTTGCGAAATAGATAAACAACGGCAAGCACAATGACGGTCATGAAAAGGAAGATTATGACGGCGACCACAAGACCAACCCAAACTTCAACTGGCAACCCTGTCCAATTAAGAAGCCTCTCGCAAAGCTGCGTTAAGCTCATTGGCTCACCTATCCACCTCACCCATGACGAGGTCAAAGCTTCCAAGTATAGCCACAAGGTCGGCAATCTTCACGCCGGGGAGCACCCTCGGCGCAATTGATAGGTTGACGAAAGAAGGGCCTCGTATCTTCACCCTGTAAGGCTTTCCGGAACCGTCGCTCACAATGTAGATACCAAGCTCACCCCTTGGCGACTCTATCGCAACATAGCAATCGCCCTTCTGTGGGCGAATTGACCTGCCAAGTTTTACCCTCACTTCGCCCGCCGGCATTTCTTTGAGCCGTTCAACAACCTGCTTAACTATGCGCAAGCTTTGGCGCATCTCCTGTGAGCGCACCCAAACGCGAGCCCAACTGTCACATGCCTCGTGTGTGATTACATCCCAATCAACCGCATCGTAAAAGAGGTAAGGGTGGCACTTGCGCACATCATACGGTATGCCACTTGCCCTTATCATCGGACCTGAAAGACCATAGCTAACAGCTAAGTGAGGCGGTATGATACCGATGCCGCTTGTGCGCTCAATGAGGATGGGGTTGTAAATGAGCAATTCGTCAATCTCGTCAAATCCACTCTGTAGCATCGGGATGAATTTCTCAAGCTCTTCAAGGAAGCCGTCCGGAAGATCAGCTGCCACACCGCCAACACGAACATAGTGGTATGTCAACCTTGCGCCACAAAGCGCCTCAAAAAATCCAACTATCCTCTCCCTCTCACGGAAGCAGTAGAAAAATGGTGTCATAGCGCCCATGTCCAAGCCATATGCCGCGATGAAAACCAAGTGCGACGCTATTCGCTGCAACTCGGCAACGAGCATTCGTATCCATTGAGCCCTCTCGGGAACTTGAATGTCAAGCAACCTTTCAATGGCGAGCGACATCGCAATGTTGTTACTCATTGAGGCAAGGTAGTCCCATCGGTCGCTCAGGAAAATCGTCCCATCATAATCGCGCATCTCCGCAAGCTTTTCAAAACCCCTGTGAAGGTAGCCTATGTCAGGTTCAGCAGCAACCACCCATTCACCATCAACGGTGAGTATCATACGCAATACACCGTGAGTGCTCGGATGCTGCGGTCCCATGTTGACGATGAGCCTGTCAGCCCTCAGAGCCTCTCCTGGGCGTGGTTCCTCAATCACTGGACGCTGTTTGTGCCAAGGGTAATTTGAGCCGATGCCGCTATCGCTATTACGCTTCAAGGTATCTCACCACGCCTCACCTTTGCAGCATACCATTCATCAAACTCAACTGGGTCATAGCTATAGTCCTTACGCAAAGGGTGTCCTTCCCAATCCTGTGGCAGAAGTATGCGCCTTAAATCAGGATGCCCATCAAAGACCACACCCATAAGGTCGTAAGCCTCTCTTTCCAACCAATTAGCTGCTGCCCAGATGCCACTCACTGTTGGCAGTTTGGGTTCCTCCCTTGGGATGCGCACTTTGATGATAATGCAGTGCCCGTGAGCCATTGAATAAAGGTGATAGACCACCTCTATCTGCCCATCCTCAATCCAATCAACCGTGCTGATGCAGCGCAGATAATCAAAGCACAGTGATGGCTCATCGTGCAACAATTTGCAAAGCTCAATTAAATGCTCCCTGCCGACATGCGCTTCCAAACCGCTTTTGCCAACATTGAAAGAAACCGGCACCCCGGCAAGCTTGCCTTTAATTTCCTCTTCAAGCTGGCTCTCACTTAAAGGCATGGGAAAGCCACCTCGTGTTCAAGGTCACCAATCAAGCATCCCCTTGCGATACGCATATAGCCAAGCAAGCAACAATATGCCGATGAAGAGCATCATGTCAAACCACGCAAGCAATCCGAGCCCGATACTACCAAGCTCACGGAGCACAACAGCCCACGGGAATAAAAAGACCACCTCAACATCAAATGCGAGGAATAACAACGCCACCAAGTAAAAGATGATGCGAAACTGCACCCTTGCTTCTCCAACCGGACGCACGCTGCATTCATAAGGCATGAGCTTATCTGGCGTTGGATTATGCGGGCGAATTAGCCACGCAAGGAATAACGCCACAAAAATGAATATGACCCCCATCAAAGCGAATAGAGCCACATACCAATAATCGGCAGCAAAATGCATGATGACCACCACGCCATAGAAGCACGATGACCAAACCATTCCCCAAAATTAAGGCGGTATCCAATCCGACTGGAATTTGCCTATTAGTAAGTGGCACTGCAATCCTGCCTGTAAACTTTCATTGACAAGATGTCTATGCTGCATACACCTCAACCCACTTTGAGAGGCAGCATCGGCATCTCCCAGTTGATCATCCAATTGAACCCTCGTAGGTAAGATGTCCATTTCACATTTTCTTTGACCTGCCACTTTCAAAACAAAGGATTGCCTTTACCTGCAGGAGTTGCACAGCTAAGGGTGACTTTTGTCCCAATAAACCCAAAAGGGTGATTCTGGCAGATTAACAGCTACCCTCACACTCAACTGCACAACTCCTACATCCATAAAGAGCTTAAGCAGCTGAGAGACACAAGTTCGCTTCCCTAAAATTCGCTAAGAAGAGATGGAAAAAGTATTACGACAATGCACACCAACGATAGGTGAAAATAAACAGGTGCAAATACCCGTTCACTGCGCCCTTTCAAAGAACTCATGATGCAACACGCTTACCGCCTTTACTGCATCCTCCTCATATACGAGGAATGAGAGGGAGTGATCTGCGTCCGAAACCTGAAAGACCTCAATCTTAGCCCTTAGCAATGCCTCTAAAGCCCTTGCGAGCACCTCCGGATGCTCCCTTACATTTGGGGCTACAATTGAAACTGTCACCTTGTTTGCACCGACTTCCATCCTTGTCACTTTTAGTTCCGGTTGCTCCTCAGCATGTTTCAAGGATTCCCTCAACATACACAGCTTTACGCTGAACGTATCACCACTTGAGTTTGCCGAAAGGACATAGATGCGTTTCCTTCCACCACCGCTAACTTTTATCGGCAATCCATCAAGCACCTGCAGTGCCTGAGCCATCGCGTCACGATTGATGACGAATTCAAAGCCTCTTCTGAAGCGCACATTGAAGTGAACGCTGATCTTGCAATCACCAAGCGCCCTATAAACGAGCATTTCAACCTCGGGCAAATCGCTTTCCCTCTCAACCTCTATCTTGAAGTGCACAACCGGGGCAGATTGTGTTATTCCGGTTATGCGATGAAATCCATCTCCAAGTTCCTTGAGGGGCTTATCCACCCTTGTGCCAACAGATGTGGCTTCAGTGCTCCTGACAAATATCGGTGTCATACTCTCATGGGCAATTTCAACAGCCCTTGGGTGAACTACCCTCGCACCAAGATGCGCAAGTTCGGAGAGTTCCTCATATGCTAAGCTTTCGTGCCTTTTCGCCCTCCCGCCAACAATCTTAGGATCGGCAGTCATGACGCCATCCACATCGGTGTATATCTCAACCAACTGTGCCCCAAGCGCTTTCCCGAGCGCAGTCGCAGTCGTATCTGAGCCACCTCTTCCAAGGGTTGTTATAGCACCGTGAACATATTCTCCTTCTGAGATACGCTTTGTCACACCTTGAAATCCAGCTACAATCGGTATCTTGCCTTCCCTGAGGCACCTGCGTATGTAACGGGTATCAATCTCAAGGATGGCGGCATTGCCAAACTCATAGTCCGTATAGATGCCGGCTTGTCCACCAGTTAGTGCTATTGTGTCATACCCGCCAAGCACTCTTATTGCCTGCGCCATGAGCACAATTGAAATGATCTCGCCACATGTCATCAGCAAGTCAAGCTCCCTCGGTTTAACCGGGACTTGAGGGTTTATGTCCTCGGCAAGCTTCTTCAAAGTATCAGTAGCATATGGGTCACCCTTTCGCCCCGGCGCTGAAACAACCACCACAGGTATCCAACCTTGATGTATTGCTCTTATGACGCATCTTGCGGAAGATAAGAGGTTCTCCATCGGATAAACCGATGTCCCCCCAAACTTCTGGACGATTACCCTTTCGGAGTGCGACGGCATAAGCATCACCCTCACATAGCAGAGGAGTGCCCCGTGCGCTTTGAGGGTTTGATCCCGAACGCCTGACAAAGAGCATTTTTGAACAGCTCTGCTTTCGCCTCCCCCACAAGCAGTAGAACTGCTGACTTTGTATCGCTTATTTCAAGCACATCAACTGATAAACGCAAAGCGGCTTCAGCAATGCGTGACATTACCCCAGGAAGGTCTCTCATCGCGGAAGATACAACGGCAATCAGGCAACAATTACCCGTCATCTTCGGCTCACGTTTTAGACGCAGACTCTTCAAGACCTTCAATGCCTCACTCTGTTCCGCTGAACGGACGGTGAAGTGCAGCGCATGCGGATGAAACTTGACGAGCATCAATTTGATGTTGGCTTCGCTCAAAGCACATACAATGCGAACTTGTTCCTGTGCCACCTTTACACCGCTGCCATGGAGCGGAATGACAAAGTGAGTGAAACTGGTATCACATGTAACCTCTGTAACGCCTCTCTTGCGCAGCAACTCCGTCTCACATATCGTAACGAAACGCCCTGCCCTTTTGCGGAGCATTTGCTTTCACCTCGTTGCTTTGCGCCACCAAAACCTCAGTCGCTTGCTGCTAAGCGCCTTTCTCTCACCTTGATAACATTCACTGTGATAACTTCCCCCGGCACTTTAATTCCAAACCCAGAGAGGCAACGCCTGTGAACGAGCCGCGCTGCCCAATTCGCATCGTCCCTTATCGGGTAATCTTCACGATAGTGAGCGCCCCTGCTCTCTGTGCGCATCAGCGCCGACTCAACAATCAGCCTTCCCACAAGGAGCATGTTCATGACTTCCCATGCCCTCACATCTATTGGGACATGTCCTATTGCACTCAGCCAATGCTCAAGTTGCGAGCGGGTCGCATCAAGACCTTGCCTTTCGCGGACTATGCCAACGCTCTCCCACATCAACTTTTGCAACCCACTTCTCATGTGAACGAAATCCACATCCTTTCCAACCACCATCCTGCTTGGCAGAAGCGCCAGCGGGTCAAAATCCGGATGCCCATCAGCTATGAACTCAGAAGCAGCCCCAACAGCCCTATGACCGAAAACGAGCGCCTCATTAAGCGAATTGCTCGCAAGCCTGTTTGCGCCGTGCAAGCCGGTGCAGGACGCCTCCCCAACAGCAAAAAGCCTGCGGATGCTTGTGCGCCCGAAAAGGTCAACCTCAATGCCACCCATTATGTAGTGCGCTGCGGGCGCCACTGGAAGTGGTTGCTTTGTCAAATCATAGCCACGCTCAAGGCACTGCTCGTATATGAATGGGAAACGTCGCTTTATAAACTCGGCATTTAGCGACCTCATATCAAGCAGCACATGGTCTTTGCCCAAGCGCCTCATCTCATAAAATATCGCCCGGCTGACAATATCCCTGGGCGCAAGCTCCGCCATCGGATGATAACGGAGCATAAATCGCTCACCATCGGTATTGAGCAGGATTCCCCCCTCACCACGCACAGTCTCGCTCAAGAGCAATCTTTGAGAACGCCTCTCAACGAGCGCTGTGGGATGGAATTGGACAAACTCAATGTCGGCGAGCCTCGCACCAGCGCGATACGCCATGGCTAAGCCATCACCGGTTGCTACCTTTGCATTTGTGGTTGAATCATAAAGCTGTCCAATGCCGCCTGTGCATATGAATGTTACCGAGGAGAGCAATGCCATGTATTTGCCATCATGTTCCGACCAAACGAGCACGCCAAAACATTCGTCATCGCTCGTTAGCAAGTCAATGGCAAATGCCCATTCAATCAGATCAACCTTTGCCCCTCTCACCCTTGAAAGCAACACCTGCTCAACTTCGCATCCAGTTCTGTCTCCACGAGCGTAAATGATTCGCCTAATGCCATGGGCGCCCTCACGAGCCAACTTGAATCCCTCATCATCGCTCTCAAACCTCACGCCGAGGCTACACAGCTCTTCAATCCTTTTCGGCGTCTCGGTGACGAGCACCCATACAGCCTCTTCGTTGCACAATCCGGCGCCGGCTTCAACTGTATCTCTAAAATGCAGCTCAAACGAATCTTCGGGGCTCACCACTGTAGCGATGCCGCCCTGAGCATAGTAAGTGTTGCATTCGTGTGCCGATAACTTGCTCACGATGGCGATTCTCAAATCGCCCAGCGATAAAAGTTTCAGCGTTGTCCAAAGACCAGCTATGCCGCTCCCGATCACAACAGCATCATAATGGCGCACCACCAAACTGCGCGCTTTGCAATCCTCGGCAGTGACAAGATACCTTCCAATATGCGCCATTAAATCTCACCTGCCACGCAGCGCCAAAACCAACAGCTCAGACAGACATATCGCCCACATCGCCTTGCAAAGGCTCGGCTCCACACCACTGTGAGAGCAAGTTTTGGAATCTCAACTCATCTATTAACCTGCGCAGTGGCTCTTGAGCTGATGCGCGCCTTTGATACGCCTCCCATACAACACGACCCTCATGGGTGAGTATTCTGACCCTTGTGCCGTCAACGAAAAGAACTGTTACAGGGAAAATGAAACGCCGTATCCTAACTACGCACTTGCTGCCCTTCACACTCACCCATAACTTCCAACGCCTCTCAAAACGAACTTCCTCAACAGCCCTTAAAAGGGTCTCGCAGTAGAACTCGTCCACTAACACAAACTCATTCATCCAAAATACACCACCAGTTGCCCACAACATTAATTAACGCATAAGCATCGTGCTTCCACATCGCCAATACTGCCCATCAATCCATCTTGATCATGACTTTGATTGACTCATCCTTTCGCGTGTCGGAAACTTCAAGCGCTTCCACTATACTATCCAATGGGAAGCGGTGTGTGACTATTGGGAGCAGGTTGACCTTGCCCAAGATAGTGAACGCGACTGCCTGCGGATAGCTGTTGGCGTAACGCAGTATTCCACGCACTTGATACTCACGAGTTATCAAATCAAGGAGCGGAACCTCGGTTACCGTCTCAGCAGTCATGCCAACAAGCACAATTACTCCACCGCTTTTAACTACAGAGAAGGATTGCCTCTGCGCTGTGACAGACCCGGCAGCCTCAAATACGACATCTGCGCCTTCGCCACCCGTAGCATCAAGTATAGCTTGAACCGCATCCACCTCCTTGGCGTTGAACACCTCACTTGCACCGAGTTCTTTTGCCTTATCCAACCTCAATGGATAAATGTCCGTTGCTATCACCCTCGCAGCACCGCTTGCCAACGCAGCCTGAATTAGAGCCAACCCAATAGGTCCGCAACCGAGAACAGCCACAGTCGCTGCCGGCTTCATATCGGACATGTTGATTGCGTGGAGAGCCACTGCAAGTGGTTCGCATAATGCGCCCGCCTCATAGGGGACTTCTTCGGGCAACTTATATACGAAATCGCCAGACCATACAACATACTCAGTAAATGCACCGCCAGTTGGTGGCGTCCCCATAAATGTCTCATCCGGACAAAGGTTGTAGCGCCCTTCGTGGCAATATTTGCACCTGCGACATCCAACACCTGGCTCAATAGCCACTTTATCGCCCGGCTTCAAATGCTTCACAGCCTTACCAACTTCCACAATCTCACCGGCACACTCATGCCCGAGTATGTGCGGCTTGGTCACAACGAACCTTCCGATGCGCCCCTCACGGTAGTAGTGAATGTCAGAACCACAAATGCCAACAGCCCTTATGCGTATCAGGACCTCGTCATCGCTCTTTATGCTCGGCATTTCAATCTCCTCAACGCGAATGTCGTTGATGCCATGCAACACCGCTGCTTTCATGGAAGGCATAGCCTTTCCCCCCTTTTCATCTATTGAGATGAAAAAACCACATTACTAACCATCACACATTTTGCCACCTGTATTACCACTGAAACGCATTTTAATGTGCCATAGCGCTTGCTCATCATCTGCACAGTTAGAAGGATAAATTCAAAACAAGTTGGATGCTGCTCCGATCTCTGAAAAATTGTATTGTGCAACTGCACGATGTTCCACTCACTCAATGGGGAAAGAGATAAAGTCAACGCTAACATCCGGTGCCGAACCTGTTGAGCAGCGAGGAATCACAATGTGGCAGTTAGTTCGTCTACTATGGCGAGGATTCTCTTGGAGTGACAAATCCCACATAAGCCAATCCCATAGGATAAAAAGAGCTTTTAGCTCGTTTGAAGCCCTGCCAAAAACTCGCCCTCCTATAGCCTCTATAGCCTCATCACAAAAGATAGAAAATGTCATCCCCAAACCACCCACGAATTTAACGGGCAAAATTTTATCGGCCCCAAATTGATTGGAAGCTGTGAAGTTGAACACGATGCCCGCTGTTAAGTTGCCCGCGTCATTCTTTTTGTCACCATTTTTGTCCGGCGGTTTATTGTCCGACAATACAAAACAACACCAATTGTGTAACTCCTGTTGATTTAAACTGTGCTATACCGCCTATACCGCCACCCCTTAGGCATCGTAGTAAAGATAGAACTCGTATGGGTGCGGGTGTATGCTTAGAGCGTTAATTTCTCTTCGCTTGAAATCAATCCACATCTGTATGACATCCTCAGTGAACACATCGCCACGCAGCAGGAATGTGTAGTCAGCCTCTAAGCATCTCAGCGCCTCTTCAAGTGAGGACGGCAACATTGGTATTGCCTTCGCCTCTTCTGGGGGAAGGTCGTAAATATTCTTGTCCACCGGCTCGCCAGGGTCAATGCGATTTAGAACACCATCAATACCAGCCATAAGCATTGCTGCAAACGCAATGTATGGATTGCAGCTTGGGTCAGGCGGTCTAAACTCAATTCGCTTTTCCTTCGGGTCGCGAGAATAGACTGGTATGCGAATGCATGCGCTTCTGTTCCTCTGCGAATATGCCAACCTGACAGGAGCTTCATAACCCGGCACTAACCGCCTGTATGAGTTAACTGTAGGAGCGCAAAACGCAAGCAGCGCTGGAGCATGCCTCAGCAGTCCGCCGATGTAATAACGGCCAATCTCGCTTAGCTGTGCATAACCACCTTCATCGTAGAACAAATTCACGCCACGGCGCCATAAGCTCTGGTGTGTGTGCATACCCGAACCATTGTCACCAAAAAGCGGCTTTGGCATGAATGTAGCGGTCATGCCATGCCTCCTTGCGACCATTTTCACGACATACTTGAACATCATGACCTTATCAGCCATGCGAGTGAGCGTGTCGTAATGAAGGTCAACTTCACCCTGACCGCCCGTTGCCACTTCGTGATGATGAACCTCGCATGGTATGCCTATGCGCTCAAGTGTGAGCATTATTTCGGAACGAATATCCTGCAGGGTGTCAGATGGCGGCGTTGGAAAGTATCCCTCCTTATAACGGAGCTTGTGGGCAAGGTTTGGGTTCTCATCCCTCCCAGAGTTCCATATGCCTTCATGCGAGTCTACAAAATAGTAACTGTAGTTTGATGCAACATCGTAGCGGACATCGTTGAAAATAAAGAACTCCGCCTCCGGTCCCCAGTAACTGGTATCAGCGATTCCTGTGCCCACCAGATAGCGTTCGGCTTTCTGAGCAATGTATCGCGGGTCTCTTGAGTAGCGCTCGCGAGTTATCGGATCAACCACATCGCATATGATTACCATAGTGGGCACTTCAAGGAATGGGTCAACAAATGCCGTTTTCGGGTCTGGGATAAGTATCATGTCGCTTTCATGTATCTCTTGGAAACCCCGTATGGATGAACCGTCAAATCCAACCCCATCCTCAAAGAGCTCTTCGGACAGCTCCCGCAGAGATATGCTAAAGTGCTGCCATGTGCCCAGCAAGTCGGTGAAGCGCAAATCAATCACTTGCACATTTTCCTGCCTCGCCATTGCTATCACTTCTGACGGTGTATCTGGCATACATGCACACCTCCATGGTTAAGATAGCGGCTTTGGGGCAGTCATCAAGTTGAACCCTCTTGCCTTAAAGCTCAGCGCCAGTATTGCAGCATGACACATATCGCTGTGAAAGATTGAAGGGCATTTAGCACCTTCAACCTTCTCTCAGTGCATGCTCATACGCTGATAGCAACTGTTCCAGTGAGCGCTCCTTATTAAACATGCGAGAGCGCTCAATTGAACTGACCGACATTTGTGAGCGCAATGACACATCGCTTAATACAGCTTTCATTGCATCGGCGATATCACTGACATCAAACGGATTTACAAGCAGCCCAGCATCTCCAACTACCTCAGGTTGTGCACCTGTGTTGCCAGCTATAACTGGTGCGCCGCAAGCCATCGCCTCAAGCAATGGGAGCCCAAAACCCTCATTCAGCGCCGGTGAAACAAAAGCCGTGCAAGCGCTGTAAAGCAGCGGGAGGTGGTCGTCAGGGACATATTGCAACCAGATTACATTCGGCTCACCGCGCAACAAGCGCTGTGTCTCCTCCCAAAATGGCATGACGAAGCCAGCTACAACCAACTTGGCATCAGGATGTGATAAACGCACAAGCGAGAATGCATCTAATAGCCTGCCGATGTTTTTATTTGGTTTGGCGACGCCAACGAAAAGCAGGAAGCGCCCCTCAATACCGTAGAGTTGTCTTACAGCTTCATCTGCATTCGCGGCGGGTTTAAATCCGTCCGGCACATATGGGTAAACAAGGCTAACTCTATCGCTTGGCACACCAAGCTTGTGAATCAAGTCCGATTTAGTTGCCTCAGATATTGCGATAAAGTAATCGGAGCGATATTTGAGCGATGGTAAAACGCCCTTAAGAATGAACTTGCGGCTTGGCGGATCAATTATGTTGATATTATCAAGCCACATGATATCGCACGCTGTAACCGCAATCTTTGAAGGGGTGAATCTTGCAAGTGGTGGCACATAGGCAATCCCGAAATGAATGAGTTGAATGCGATCAACAAGCATCCAAATTGGGACGATCAAACGAAGCCATCCTTTGCCACGATAACTCCGCCAGCGTATCTCTTGCGGGAGAGCAAATGTTGGCGGCTCGGTAAAATAGAAGTGCCATTGGTGCTTGTCCTTGGCATGCAATATGAGGCTAAGGAATTGAAGGCTCACATTTTCAACCCCTGTGCGTTCTCGCTTCATCAGCGGGCGTGCATCAACCGCTACGCGCGCCATCAGCTTACCACTCCTAACTGCGAAGGTGGTGGGCAAAATTGTAAGCCGCAGGGACGCAACGAGCGCACCTAAAAGCAGCGACCTCGCCCACAAATGCTTGCATCGCTTGAAGCGTTAGTGTTATCTTCGCAGGCATGCTATGCTTGTGCCATCTATATGCTTTATTGGGTAGCGTTCGCTGAGCTTGTTCAAAGCCGCCGTAACACCTTCTACAACGCCATAATCATGCCATAGGATGACACTGCCCTCCTTAGTAATGCTCAGGGCATTTTCGCTATCTTTCGCAACGCTCTCATAATCGTGTGCGCCATCAACAAAGACTAAGTCAACCAAACCTTCATATGGTGTCCAGTCAAACTTCGTTGAATCGGCAAGCACAAGCTTTATCTTGCGCTTGAGCGGGTGATTCTCAAACAGCAAACCGGGCTTTGGTATGCCCATTTGACGATAATCAAGACCGCCCTCAATTGCTCCCTTTTGACCCTGCGGCGGCGAATCCGGTGGCAAGTCAAGTGTGATCAACTGTGCGTCCTCGGGAGAGTGAAGCGCCATATTTATCGTTGTCCTACCCTCACATGTCCCAATCTCAACGATGAGCTTTGGATTGAGCGCCCGCACAATGGCACAGATGATGATGAGCTCCTCAACCTTAACACCTCCGGGGCGGGGCATCGGGTAAAGAAGTTCAACATGACTTATGTCAATCCCTTCAAAGACCTCTTCAACCCTCACCCTCGGTATGAGCAATGGCGATGTAGTGAAGACTGGTAACGACTCACGCAAAGTGAACATCCACCACATATGCGAGAGGTATGCCCTTGCCTTACCTTTGCCCTCCGTGAGCAATATAAAGCACGCAGCTGGGTTCAAGACAAGCATCAGCCTGCCTAACCGCTGCAATAAGCGAGCCATCTTCATCCTGCCTCACCACCATGCCTTTTGAAACTTTAAACTGGTTTGGCGCACCAAATGGCAATTGGCGCCCTTGAAACACCTCGCTCCTTACTTAAAAGTTATTGATAGCTGGCTACAAATCTCGTTGGCTTCAGCCAGCCGTTGATGACGAGATTGGTTAGCGACTAATTTATTCGGTGAAGTTTTCTTGCATGGGCAGGTGAAGCCTGCCAGAAAACTTGCGGGCAGATTCCATCCGCCCTCGCACAAGATTTCATCAACGGCTATTAGCTAAAGCCTATAGCATGTTCTGGAAGGCTCTCCACAAACAACATTTACAATGGAGAGCGAGATTCATCGTATGGATGTGAACTTGTGATGAGAATACTTTTCTATGCGCCTATTGAGGTGTTCAGGCGACCAGCTGGCTCTGGCATATATGTTAGGGAGCTGCTTCACACACTGTTAAATGTGGACACCCACAACTGTTACATCATTTGGCATGGATGCATGATGAAGCGTCCCTTGGATACACAAGATGTGCTCATACCTGATCTTGCAAGAGGGCGCGTAAAAGTTAGCATAACGCCTTTCCCTACAAGGCTCTTTCATGACCGCAAGTTGCGGCTGCTGCTTTTGCGGTTGAACAGGTTGCCAATCGGAGATGTGCTCTTTGGCAGTCCAGATATTTACTTCTCGCCATTCTATCCGCTCCTGCCACACCTTCGCGGCTCACTTGTGCTCACAATTTTTGACCTAACACCATTAACTCACCCTCATTGCCACATACCATCTACAATTGATGTCACACGAATGACTATGCTCTGGGCGAAAAGGGCGACGAGATTGCTTACATTCTCAAACACCGTGAAGGAACAATTGGCAAGTTGGTTTGGCTTTCCGAGGGAGAAAGTCGTTGTCACACCGCTTGCGCCAGCTAAGCATTTTAAACCTCAGCCAAAGGAGAGAGTTGAACGCATATTGCGCAAGTATGGGCTGCCGGAGCAGTTTATCATTTATGTCGGCGTGATAGAGCCGCGAAAGAATTTAACTACACTCCTTAGAGCATTCGCTGCGCTTAAGGGCTCGCTCCCGCATAAACTCGTTTTTGCCGGCGATGTCGGATGGTATGGCGAAAGCGTGCTAAACGAAATCATATCCCTCGGTCTTCAAGAGCATGTGATTCGCGTTGGCTATGTTCCCGATGAAGACTTGCCTGCATTGATTTGTGGCGCTGAGGCGCTTGTCTATCCTTCGCTTGCCGAAGGATATGGGTTGCCGGTCATTGAGGCAATGGCTTGTGGCACACCTGTCATATGCAGCAGTGCTCCAGCGCTGCCGGAAATAGCTGAGGGCGCCGCGCTGATGGTCAGCCCACATGATGTGTATGGTTGGGCTAAAGCCATAATGCAATTGCTCACCGACAGTGACTTGCGCCACGAGCTGAGCCAAAAGGGATTGGAGAGAGCCTCACAGTTCTCATGGGAGCAAACGGCAAAGCTCACATTGAGTGCATTTGAGGAAGCAGCAATGGAAGCAAACTCGTGAGGTGGGAAATGGCTGTGCGCATCGGATATGATGCACGCCCAGCAACGATGCACTGGACCGGAATGAGAACTTATATGCTAAACTTGGTGAGCGAACTTGCAAAGCAATATAACGACTACGAAGCGATACTCTACTACCATCCGGGCAGGGGTGCAAACTTAACACCTTTAGCGAGCAATGTAAAATGGATGCCATTAAACGCTCCATCAGGATGGTGGTGGACAATATTCCAAGTTGCCTCCGCAGTGAGGCAGAACAGGGTTGAACTCTTTCATGCCGAGTATATCATACCGCCATTGTGCACATGTCCAACGGCAGTCACAATGCATGATGCTATATCGGCGATGTTTATTGAGCCATCAAGCGTGAAAGCGCGCATCGTGACCAATGCGCTCAGTTTCATTTCCCTGCACCGCTCAAAAGTTGTGCTTGTGCCATCACTCAGCGCAAAGAGGGATGTCATAAGATTGTTCAAAGTAAATCCGAAGAAGGTGTTCGTGACCCCATACGGGGTTTCGGCACAATTTAAGCCGATGGAAAAAACAACCGCTAAGTGGAGACTTCACCAGCTGCTCGGCATAAGCGGACGATTCATACTTACGGTCAATTTTTTCCGGCCAAGAAAAAATGCGCATGTGCTTACCCTTGCATTCCGAACGCTCATTCAAAGGGGTGTTCCAATAGACTGGCTTGTATTGGCTGGAGCCTCAACAGAGCAAATGAAGCAATCGCTTCTTAATGTTGCCGGTGAAGCTGCCGATAGGTTAATTTTCACTGGTTATGTTTCCGATGAGGTGCTTGTGCTCCTATACAACGCAGCCGATGTTTTCGCGTTCCCGTCACGCTACGAGGGATTCGGACTGCCAGTCCTTGAGGCAATGGCTTGTGGAACTCCGGTAGTAGCTGGCAATGCGCCAGCCGTAAATGAATTCGCATCCAAAGTTGCTTTACTCGTTGACCCAAATGACTATAAAGCGCTTGCAGATGCAATTGAGAGAGTGCTCACGGATAACGAGTTATCTCAAAGGTTGGTTATGGATGGGTTCAATGTTGCGAGCTCTTACACTTGGGATAAGACAGCAAAGCTGACAATGCAAGCTTATAGAGCGGCTTTAAAAGCGGGTTGAGAACTGTCCCAGGGATTGCCCATGCGGCACACCCTGGCTGAAAAACAATGAGCGCACAAAATCAGAAGGGTATGCAATGCCGTTACTTAGCGAATCAGTTAAACTACAATGCGATGAAGGAGAGTTTCACTTAACAGTGGTTTCCCTTTGGAGGGTGCATCATTATGGAGGCGCAGCGCAAACGAGTGCTCGTAGTTGACGACTCAGAAACGCTTCGCAAACTTGTGAATGTATCACTCCGTGTGCTTGAAGGGTGTGATGTGATTGAAGCTCCAAATGGTTTTGAAGCCCTGCGGTTGCTCAGGGAGCAAAAAATTGACCTTGCGATCATAGACATACACATGCCGGAGATGAGCGGGTTGCAGCTGCTCGGCTTCATGAAGAGTGACCCAAGCTTAAGCTCAATACCGGTTGTCATACTTACGACCGAGAGGGGGGAGGAAGATAGAAGGCGCGGCATGGAACTCGGCGCAAGCCGTTACCTTGTTAAACCGTTCAGACCAAGAGTTTTGATGGAGGTCGTGCGAGAGTTGCTTCAAACTAAGGGCTAAAACTAAAAGGATGAGCAAGAACAACATGAGCATGCGCACGATGTTTAAACACAAAAGAGAGAGCAACACAAGGAAGAACTTTCATTGGCACATCCTCATATTCAGCACAGCAGTTTGGGCGGGCGTCTTTATCCTCTCGCAAATTTTGAGCGGCACCAATAACTTCGTCTTGGAATACACACCGGAAGAAGGTGTTGTAGTAGCAAGAAGCAGCATGCATGTTCAACTTGAACCCGTCAAACCACCGGCTGTCTTACGCTTACTCGCTGAACCATTGATTGCCTTTGCCTTCGTTGTCGGCACCGCCGACATAGCTTGCACTGCGTTCATTACGGCGCTGTTGCTTGCCTTTATCATGGTCGCTCAAAGCCTTTACAGGGGGCAAAGCATCGGGGATATCTTGCGAGCATTGATCGCCTCTATTATCCTTTCGGCACAGGTGTTCACTGTGGCGTGCTGGCTGAGCTTCTACGCACCAACTATGCGCTACAAAGCTGTTAAACGCGGCTGCGCCATCGCCAACCTGCACGCGCATACTTACTACTCAAGCGGTTTATTCAGTCCAGCAGCTGTGGTTGAATGGCATCGCAGGCGTGGCTTCAAAGTTCTTGCCGTAACCGATACAAACACAATCAGGGGCGGCATTGAAGCGCAATTATACGCTATGGAAAAGGGCTACGAGATGATAGTCATCGCTGGCAAGGAACTGCGCTCCAAAACGCACCTGTTATTGCTTGGCATAAATCGCAACTACAACCCCGAGAAAGAACCAGATCAAGTTGCCAAAGAAGTTCGCTCAGCTGGTGGAGTTGCAATTGTGGCACATGTTTGGACTGCGCATCATCCTGTGGATGAACTTGCTCTCTATGTTGACGGCTTTGAGGTCATCAACAGAAACATAATCAGCGATAATGTGCCACTCTGGCAAGCCTTTTACAACACATTCGCCCTTATATCAAGCAATGATTTCAAATTTGGAGCGCACAGCTTCACGGCGACATGCCTGCATGGTGAAATACAGGATGTGAAGAGCGCCCTTGAAGCATTGCGCTCTGGTAAGACATTGCCAATGACTTGGCTCACTCATCTGCCGATAAGTCCATACGAGTATGAACTCCAAAGCTGGGTTGATAAGCTTAGAACCGTAGCAGCAGCGTTGCTCCTTTACCTTGCTTTCTTTGACATCTGGGCTGCACTCGGTTGGGCAATCGCTACCGTGATAGGGTTCGTTGTCATCCAAATGGTTATCGGCACTCGCAGGACATACGCTCGTATGCACCGCACTGCGCAGATGAGGGCGAACATTTTGGTCGGTTGTTTAAACCTCATAATGATGGTGGCTGGAATTGCATGTGTGCTTTTCGGGACTTTGTGGACCTGGAGTCCAACACTCAAAATGGCGCTTGGCTACCACCCTTACCTCGTCATTTTAACATGGCTCATAGGAGACCTGCTCTTCTTCTGGCGGCGCAGACAAGCCATCCGTAAGCAAGCGTGGGTCATAAGCAAGATTTGATTGGCTGGATTGAAGAAAAGCGGTAATGAAAAGACCATCTTATGCTGCCGACCGGATTGATGGGCTGGTTCAAAAACGATTTTTCTCATTGAGCCCTGTGTGAGAGCTTTCCCCTTAGCCTTTGCACCTCTGCGACGCTGTCTGGATGCTGCTCCTCAATCAACCTGAGCAACCTGTCAGCTTCACTTATGTTTCCAAGCTCAATGTCAATTGCAGCTATACGGATAGCCAAACTGGCATTGTCTGGGTCTAATTCAAGCGCCCTCTTAAGATAATCCTTTGCGCGCCTGAGGAAACCGCTGCTCTCATAAACATCGGCGAGATGCAAAAGCTCTTCAACTTCTTTTTGCTTCTCCTGTTGCGAACGCAACTCCTGTTCCCTTGAAAGCTCGCTCTCAAGCAACTCGCAGCGAGCTTTAAGTTCGCTAAACCATTCGGGCTGTGAGCTGAGCGAAGCTGCAGCTTTAATTGCTTTCTTGAATGCATCAATGGCACGCCTTCTTTGACCTGTGCGCTCAAGTGCCAATCCGAACTCAAAGTAAGATTCGGCATCATCCGGTCTAAGTTCCAAAAGCCTTGAGAGCAAGGAGATAGCCTCATCATACCGCTCAAGCTGCATCATTATGCGTGCTTGCAGCTGCAAAGCTGGTGCGGCATTCGGGTTTAGCTGAAGGACTTGCGACAACAATTCCTCAGCCTCGCTAAGTTCATTGCGCTCATAGTGTCTAACGGCATCGCCGTAAACTTTAAAAGCCCGTTCCACAAGTTCATCTGGAAGCACCCCATACCCAAACTGCCTCATCTCCCTGAGCAACTCCCAACGCTTTGCAGCCCTTTCTTTTTCTTTTCTGGTCTTGCGCTTAGCCAAGCCGCATCACCACTTAACATATTCATCTTGAGATGACGCGCAAAGCCTTCTCCTCGCCTTTGAGTGGCAAAGCCACTGCAGCACCGTTGCGCTTCGCCGATACATGAACGGCAATACCAAGCTCTAATGCCTTACGCCCATCATAGCCACTTGAGCGTGGTTGCCTGCCCTCACGAATTGAATCAATCAAATCTTGAACTGCAGCCTGCATTGGCGGCGTGAACGGATGCTCTATCTCAATTTGCTCACTGCGAGAGAGTTTCTTTGGGCGAAATTGATAATATGGTCTGTCCGGCGATGGCGGTATCACATCCTCGTAAACTTCAATGCGAAAGCCCTCACGAAACATGTCTATGTGAATCATGCCATCGCTGCCATAAAGCTGCATGTTAAAGCCCTGCATGGTCATGACATCGGCAAATGCTATAACACCGCCTTTAAAACGCACCATAGCGCACCCTCCCGGGTCTGGCACACCTTCATCGGCAACATATCCCCAAACCGTTTCAGCATCGCCGGCGAAGTAACAGAACATGTCCCAAAGATGCGTCCCATTATGGAGCAGGAATGTCCAGATAGCCCCTCGCATGCTCTTCAGCTCCCCTATGGTGCCACTATTGAGCACCTCCTTCGCTTTTATAAATGTGGGGTGATAGCGTCTTGGGTGGTTGATGAGGAGTTTAACATTGTTGCGCTCACACTCGCTTATCATCATGTCAGCTTCTTGCAGCGATGTCGCCATCGCCTTCTCACAAATAATCCCTTTGACACCAGCTCGCGCAGCTGCTATTGTCACTTCGGCATGCATATCAGCATGCGTAACAACGCTCACTATGTCCAAGCGCTCGTTCTCAAGCATATTGCGATAATCGGTGTATGTGCGCACATCATGCAGCCCCCACCTTGAGAGGTAACTTTTAAGAGATTCTTCAGTGCGCGCTGCCACGGCAACTATTTTGGTGCGCCTGTTCTGCAAGTATGCGGATGTATGAGTGCTCGGCACAACATCGTAGTTCGTAAGCCAACGCAAATGTGCCTCATCGTCAATGGTTGAAGCCTTACGACCACATCCAACTATACCGACACGGAAAATGTCCCCCATTATAACCCACCATCCTTTTCGCACCGTCTTTTGCGGCTTAATTATCCCGCATCAAATTATGCCCCCTGGTAGTGCTTGCAAACGCCGACATGACGCCTCAGTGAGCACAGTTGCAAATCAATGCTGACCGCAAGTGGTAACAGTTTATGACACCAGTGCAACGCATACAAAGCTGCAGCATCCATTTTAGAATACAGCGCTGCTTTTCGGCTCGGGACAAAAACACTGTGCACCAAAAACGAGATAAACTCTTGTCCATGAACGGTGGGCACAGGGGAAAGCAGAGGTGAGACGGAAAATGAGTGAAAGGACACTCATACGAAATGCTACAGTTGTTGATGGCACCGGTGGTGAGCCGTTTGTTTCGGACATCGTTATCTGCGGCGACAGGATTGAATACATCGGGCAGGCATCGGGTGGAAGTAACGCATGTTACAAACTCGTCATAGATGCTGCAGGTATGGTGGCATGTCCCGGGTTCATTGATGCTCATGGTCATTCGGATGGAGAAATCTTGGCGAACAAGTATTGCGAGAGCAAGGTGATGCAAGGCATCACAACTGAGGTATGCGGCAACTGCGGCTTTTCACCTGCGCCGATTGCGGGTGAAAGCGGTGCCGTGCAATTGATGGCGCCGCCGCGTAAAGACAGCGCCCAGGCACATTGGAGAAGGCTCGGTGAATTTTTGGCAGCGCTTGAAAATAACGGATTGAGTATGAATGTGGTCACATTCGTCGGACATAATACGATACGCTCTGTGGTAATGGGAGAGGATGATAGAGCACCATCTGAGGACGAACTGCTCCGGATGAAAACGCTGTTATCTGAAGCCCTTGAGGATGGCGCAATCGGGCTTTCATCCGGGCTTATTTATTCACCGGGTTGCTTCTCTCAGCCTGACGAACTCATTGAACTGTGCAGGGTCGTGCGCCATTATAACGGCTTGTATGCGACGCACATGCGAAATGAGTCTTACGAACTAATTGAAGCAGTGCACGAGGCAATTGATGTTGCGCGCCAGACCGCTGTTCCAGTGCAGATATCGCATCACAAGGCGGTCGGAAAGGACAATTGGGGAAAGGTGGAGCTAACGCTCCAAATGATTGAGCGGGCAAACCAACAGGGCTTAGACATCACCTGTGACCAATATCCCTACACTGCTACAGCGACTTCGCTCAAGATGGTCTTACCAAGGTGGGTGCATTCGGGCGGCGTTGAGCAATTGCTTCAAAGGCTTAGGGACAAAAGCACACTTCAGCGCATCCGTAAGGAACTTGAAAACGCCCTCCGCTCGGATGATGAATGGGCACAGATAATAGTTTCTGAAGTTGCACATGAGCATCTGAAGCAATTTGAGGGCTTGAATATGACTGAAGTAGCTGAGGCGCTTAACAAAGAGCCATTTGATGCGCTTGTGTATGTGCTTGTTGAGGACAAAGCGCAAACTACAATGGTGAGATTTTCGCTCTCGGAGGAAGATGTGATTTGTGTTATGCGTTATCATAGGACGATGTTTGGCACGGATGCATCCGCACGCAAGCTTAAGTGGGGTAAAGAGGAAACACCCTCTGGGAAACCGCATCCAAGAGCCTTCGGGACATTCCCGAGAATACTTGGGCGCTATGTTCGTGAAAGACAAATCTTGACCCTTACCGAAGCCATAAGGAAGATGACATCACTGCCAGCATCAAAGTTCGGATTGAGCGGGCGCGGCGAACTGAAACGCAACAGCTATGCTGACATCGTCATCTTTGATCCTCAATCCGTGATTGACGCGAGCACCTATGAAGAACCATATAAAGCTCCAATTGGCATAAGACATGTTTTTGTGAACGGCATTGCAGTCGTGCTGGACGGTCAACTCACAGGTGCGCTCCCCGGAAGAGTCATCAGGCGCTGCAGCTGAGCTACCCCACCCTTGAGGCATGCCGCCATCTGTCGTATAGGACCGCAACGATGACCGCAACCCCGATGACTATTTGTTGGTATTCATAGCGCAAGTTGAGCGCATCGCATCCGTTACGGAGCACAGCCATGAGCAAAGCGCCTGCCAATGTCCCAACTATTGTTCCACGCCCACCTGATAAGCTTGCGCCTCCTATTACACATGCAGCTATTGCATGCAATTCATACATGATCCCACTCATTGGAGAGCCAATCGTGACCCGAGATGCCTCTACAACTGCTGCTATTCCTGTGCAAAGACCGCACAATATGAATGCGGCAACAAGCACCAACTTAACTGGGACTCCAGAAAGGCGTGCTGCCTCGTAGCTCCCACCAACAGCATATAGGTATCTCCCAAGACGCATGTATGCGAGGATAACATGCCCTATTAGCGCAACTAACATCGCTATTATGAATGGCAATGGCAAGAAACCTATCTGTTGACTGCTTATGCTCCAGAACCAACTTGAGGGAATGAAGATGCTAACCCCTTTGCTGATCAGGTGGGCTAACCCTCTCGCCACACTCATCATGCCCAATGTGGCTACAAACGGTGGCAACCGCCCGACAGTGACAAGAGTTCCGTTTATCGCACCGCATACACAACCTGTGAGTATGGCAGCGAGCAATCCGACTGCCGGGTCGCACCCACGATTTATCAACCATGCTGCATTGACAGATGCCAATGCAAGCACCGAGCCAACAGAGAGGTCAATACCACCGGCAGCTATGACGAGTGTCTGTCCAACCGCGATTATAACCGTGATTGGCGCCTGCAAACCTATGTTATAAAAATTTTCGGGACGCCTAAATGCCTCTGAGAAAAGGCTAAACAGCGCCACCAATGCAATCAGGCTGATTGCCGGTGCCGACCACTCAGCCCTCACGAAGCGTGAGGGGAGAGAAAGCACTACCTTTGTTATCGTATTCATCGTGAATGCTACAGTTCGCGCAGCGTTCTTTGAGCAGCACGATGGATTAAAAGGTTTTGGCTCCTCACTCATTGTGCGCCACCTCATCTTAAATGCTGTGGCGCATATGGATGAGCATAGCAACGGAGCGTATAAATCGGCTTATCTTTGCCCTCCTCAACCCATGCCGACCACTTCCACAGACAACCTCTCGGACGGCAGTGCAAATTCAACCCCTCAGCAAGCATGGTGAGCCATTCGCCGAGCGTGTGCCTCTCTTCAAGCATTGCGCCAAAAAGCAAGGAGAGCTGCGCCACCCTCATAGGCACGAGGAATGGTTCTTTCACCTTCATGCGCTTATATTGCGGCAGCAGGTTTGAGGGCATAAATTTATGCTCCTCGGGAATGATGTTGAAGTAGATGCCAACACGCTGGTTGATCAAATCCCTGATGACATCAATGGTTGCTTCATCCAAAAGCTCAAGCCCAAACGGTTTTTGTTTAATGATGTCGCCGTCTGGCTGCAAGCGCACAATTACTCGTATGCCTTTACCTTCCTGCTTCCAATCAAAGTATCGGTTATTGCATGTCCAACTTGTAATGCTGTTTAGCTTAATTTGTGGTGGGGTCCGTGCAAGCTTGAAATCTTCCCCCAATTTGTCGCGCAACTCGGCAGCTATTGGTGAACCTTCCCATCCAGAGCCAAAGAGAAACGACAATGCCTGCCCAGCAGTATCAGCTTTGACCGTCACTCCGATCATATGGATGGGAAAACGATAGGTCTTAACCACACTCGCATCCTGCTTTGACACATAAATTGGCTGTCCGCTCCGGTCAGCTATCGCTTGCAAAGCGCTTTGAAGTGTCATTCCCTCGGTTATGGTTAAAAGGATGCGCTCCGAATTAGCATAAGTGCAAGCGAGCACACCAAATGCGATCCCCAATATATGCACTAAGCGCTTCATCCCCTCAGCTCACCTCTATTTGAGGATGATTGCCTTCGCAAGATCACCGGCATAAAATTGTATCGCAGGGTTAAGCTCCAATTGAGCCAACAAATGAAAATTGCCCCTGCTAAGGCAATTGCGAAGAGTCATCCGTTAGTTCTCGGAGGTGGTGAAATGGCTGTAATAACTGTCAGCAGAGTGCACGGGTGCAATGGTGAGCTGATAGCACGCGGGGTGGCTGATTTTCTCGGATACGAATTTGTTGACCGTGAAGTTATAAAGCATGTTGCTGAAATAGTTAATCTGCCCGAGAAAGAGGTTGAGAAGTTTGACGAGGTTCACATGAACCCGCTTTTGCGATTCATCTATGCGCTTCTCCGACACGGCGGCAGATGCGCAGATGTCCATTGGACTCCGGGCATCATCAAGCACCTTTCCGAAATGCTTTCGGCTGAATGGGTGGGCGCTGCACCACAATACAGTTCGTTTGACCATGAAGCCTATGTTGACCTGATAAAGCAACTCATTGAACGGCTATATATTCGCGGCAGCGTGGTTATTGTGGGGCGTGGCGGGATGGTCATATTGAGGGATAAGCCAAGGGCATTTCATGTGCGTTTAACAGCGCCATTGCAATGGCGTGTGGAAAATCTTTCGTCCTCAATGGGCATACCAAAAGAGCAAGCGAAAAATGAGATACTAAAGTGCGACCGGAAGCGTTCCCTTTACCTGCGCCAATTCTACGGCGTTGATTGGAATGACGCATCACTATACCACATCGTTGTCAATGTTGCCTCGGTGGGTGTTGAACGAGCCCCCTCAGTCATCGTGAATGCTTTCCTGCAGTGGATGAGGTAGGTGAGCTGGTAAAATGGGCAGGCTAAAGATTGCAATACTTGGTTCAACCGGCTCAATAGGCAGGCAGGCAATGGAGATAGCTCGTATGCATAGCGAAGAGCTTGAGATATACGCCCTTGCTGCCCATTCAAATGTTGAAGCTTTGATTGAGCAATGGAGGGAGTGCAGAGCAAAGCACATTTGCTTGTATGAAGCTGAAGCCGCTAAACGGCTTAAGGCTCACCTTCGCCCTGATGAATTGAAGGTTCATTCTGGCATGGATGGCTTGATCGAGCTTGCAACCCTCCCGGAAGTTGACATTGTATTGAACGCTGTGAGCGGCAGCATCGGTCTTTTACCGACGCTAAGGGCGCTTGAGGCTGGGAAACGATTGGCTCTGGCAAACAAAGAGGCACTCGTAATTGGCGGACACATAGTTATTGATGCGTGGCGTAAAGGCTCAGGGGAACTTATACCAGTTGATAGTGAGCACAGCGCTATCTTTCAATGCCTGCTTGGTGAGCGAAGCGAGAATATAAAGCGAATAATACTCACAGCCTCTGGCGGTCCTTTCAGGCAAAAGAAAATTGAGGAACTTAAAATGGTGACGCCCTCAGAGGCACTCTCTCACCCGACATGGCGCATGGGACCGAAGGTGACGATTGATTCGGCAACGCTCATGAACAAAGGTCTGGAGATAATTGAAGCAATGTGGCTGTTTGACACTGCTCCTGAAAAGATTGAGGTCCTGATTCACCCGCAAAGCATCATTCACTCACTGGTTGAATTTGTTGATGGCTCAATGAAAGCGCAACTTAGCCTGCCAGATATGCGCCTCCCAATACAATACGCCCTCCTTTACCCTAAGAGGCTTCCATCGCCAATTTCAGAATGCGAGTTGCTCTCAATAGGTGCTTTAACATTTGAGCCACCTGATGTAAGTCGTTTCCCATGTCTTCGCCTGGCACGAGAAGCTGCAATTGTTGGGGGGAGTATGCCAGCGGTAATGAGTGCCGCTGACGAAATAGCAGTGAAAGCTTTCCTAAGAGGCGAGATAGGTTTTATGGACATACCAAAATTGATTGAAAGCGTTATGGAGGAGCACGATGCTAAACCAAATCCGCCGCTTGATGAGTTGCTTGAGGTGGACGAATGGGCGAAAAGGGTTGCAAGTGAGCGAGTGAACTTGATCGGGCGCAAGTGATACCTTCGTGATTGACGAATTACAAGTTGTGCCGTTTACGATACCATTTGCGACGATGTATAATGACAGTAAAAGCCACGCGAGGCAGAGTTCTGCAATCGCTACGCTTGACTTAATGCACATATGGATTAGCCATTACTATCCGGCTTGGGAATGCCAAGGAGGGGGCAAAAGCATGGAGAGGATGATGAGCGATTTGAGGCGCGGAGCAACCATAAAAGTTGTCGGGGTGGGCGGTGGTGGTGGCAACGCTATTAACCACATGATTGAGTGGGGTTTGAAGGGCGTTGAGTTTGTTGTGATCAACACAGATGTCCAAGACTTGGCTAAGTCGCTCGCTGAAAATAAAGTCCAAATTGGTCAACGCATAACAGGCGGGCTTGGAACCGGCGGCAACCCAGAGATTGGCAGGCAAGCAGCCGAACAGGATAGGGATACTATAGCTGCAGCGCTTGAACATCCTGACATGGTTTTCATTGCAGTGGGTATGGGTGGTGGCACTGGCACAGGTGCATCCCCCATAGTGGCACAAGTTGCTCGCGAGCTTGGAGCTCTCACAGTGGCAGTGGTAACAAAACCCTTCACCGAGGAGGGGCTTGGGAAGGCGAGAATAGCTGAGGAGGGAATAGAGCAATTAAAGCAAATTGTGGATGCCATTATCACGATACCAAACGACAGGATATGGCAACTCTCGGATAAGCGTATGACCCTTAAAGATGCATTCGCAATGGTTGACGATGTCTTGAGGCAAGCGGTGCAGGGAATAAGTGACCTCATTACTATTCCGGGTTACATAAACATTGACTTTGCCGATGTTAAGAGCGTCCTAATGAATGCTGGAGTTGCCATGATTGGGATAGGTGTTGGGAGAGGGGATGAGCGGTGCATTGAGGCTGCAAGAAACGCTACATTAAGCCCATTACTTGAGCATTCAATTCAGGGCGCAACGAAAGCTTTGCTTAACATCATCGCGCCAGCAGACATGCCAGCACCAGAATTGCAAGAGGTTATGAGGATTATCAAAGATGCATGTGGGACTGAGGAATTGGACATGCGAATAGGTATTGTTCTGGATGACCAAATCGTGGATGAGGTGCGCATAACGCTTATCGCCACAGGCTTCGAGAGAAAACCGAGCAAGCAGCCTGAGATGGCTGAGCAATTGGAAAGGCTGCGCGGTCAACCAAGGGTCACCCGTGAGGAAAAGCGAGAGCCAACATCAAAGGTTGCAGAGGTTACACCCGATGCGAGGCGAGTTGGACCATCACGGGATGTTGAAGAATTGCTCAGGGAGCTGGAGGAGGGCGTGGAGGATATAGACATGCCCACATTCTTGCGCTCACCACGAAGGCAGCCAAGCAGGGAGGAATGAGCCTTCAATCAATCTGTGATGGATGCACTAAACTGAGAGCCATCGGTGATAAGAGCATCTCATTAACCCTGCAAAGGGTGGCTCGCTTAATTATCCTGATGCGAAGCGCTTCCTCATCGGTGAGCTTCAGTGTGGCTTTGATATAATCAAGTGGGCGATGGTGAGTCTGCTGTCCATCTGGGAGTTCAAAGCGCAATATGGTTGCACCATAGTTGACATATGTTGCAAAACGGTCAGAGACAACTGAGCTGGTTGGATCAAAGGCTTCGTAAATTGATAAGGCAATGAGCGGTGCAAATGCAGGAGCGTTTATCGGCACGGTTATTGCTTCAAGCACCCTGCATCCGTTGGGGAGATGTTCATTGCACAACGAGATAAACTCGCTTGGTAAAACCCATTCATCAAGCCATATATCCGCATACTCAGCCTCACTCTCAACTCCAACTGGCAGTGCAGTTCCAAAGGAAAATTTTGGCTGAGGATTAAATCCGCGAGAGTAAGACACCTTTAACCCGGCTCGCAGCATGCCCCTCTGGAGAGCCTTGACCATCTCAATATGGGACAGAAAGCGCAACTCACCAAGCTTCGTCCATCGGAACCGAATGCGCTGCACAGGCTCAACGGACTTGCGAGCCTTCACAAATTCAACGGCTGACTCTATCTGGTGGGTCTTCTCACGCTGGCGCGCACGCGCATAGATGTGTATCGCCCTCGCACATGCTTTAGATGCGCTACTGCTTACTCCACATCCGAGACATCCATCAGTCCTGCAATCCGGTGTCACCTCGCCATTGATTGCTCTTTTACGCTCCTCCCAAAGGAATTGCTTGCTCAGATGAACATCAATGTGTTCCCATGGTAATGGCTCATCAAAGGAGCGCTCACGCAAATAGTGAGATGGGTCAACGCCAACAGCTTTAAATGAATGAATCCATTCGTCCCATTTTAAGTGCTCAGCCCACCCATCAAATCTGCATCCGCGAGAGTATGCTTCAAGCAGGACAGAACAAAGACGCCTATCACCGCGGCTGAAGACACCCTCAAGAAAACTCATGCGATGGTCATGCACCTTCAAACTCAAGTTGCGCTCTCTAATTCGCCTTTGCAGCAACCGTCGCCTTTGCAAACCCTCTTCAACTCCTATCTGTCTTTCCCACTGAAACGGCGTGTGTGGCTTTGGGACGAAGATACCGGCGGAGACATGCAGTTTTGCGCGCCTGTTTATTGACCGAGCCATCCTCGCAATCTCGTTACACATCTCAACAATCGCATTCACATCCTCGTCCGTCTCTGTAGGCAACCCAACCATGAAATAGAGCTTTACCGAGTCCCAACCGCTTGAATAAACCTGCTCAAGCAGTTCAAAGATTTGCCCATCGCTGATCGGCTTGTTTATGACACGCCTCAGGCGCTCAGTGCCAGCTTCAGGGGCAAATGTAAGCCCAACCCTTCTCGCTTCGTGCACAAGCTTTGCAATTGAGATGTCAAAGCCGTCCATCCGCGACGAAGGTAACGACGGGAAAAGGCGCATCCTATCTTTGAGCAATTTGCTAACGAGTTCACCCAAGCAGCTGTAGTCATATGTGTTAAGTGACAGCAAACCTATCTCATCATTGCCAGTGCTCCTTGCCGCAGCATTCGCTTGCTCAATCAGCTTGCTGACATCTCTTTCCCTAACCGGTCTTGTCACCATTCCGGCTTGGCAGAACCTGCATCCCCTTGTGCACCCCCTGAACACCTCTATGTTTACTCGGTCGTGCACAACCTCAATCCACGGCACAACCGGCTTTGTGGGGAATGGAGCTAAATTCAAATCCTGAACGGTGCGCCTTTTGATTCGCACATCCCTTCCGGAGCCTTTAACGATTAATGTGCCATTGTCAACTTCTTCAAGCTCATATAGCATCGGAACATATACGCCTTCAATGCACGCTAACCTTTCAAGGCGCTTCATTCTCTGCATGCCCTTTGTTCGGATCAGCTCCTCAGCAAGCTCAACCACAAGCTCCTCGCCGTCTCCGATACAGAAGGCATCAATGAAATCGGCAAACGGCTCTGGATTGACAACGGCGCATCCACCCGCAATCACTATTGGGGCATCGTCATCGCGCTCCTTTGAAAGAAGCGGTATGCCGGATAGGTCAAGTATTTGGAGCATGTTTGTTCCGAGCAGCTCATACGGGAGCGAAATGCCAATGACATCAAATTGCTTCAGCGGCGTGAATGTCTCCAACCCGTAAAGGTGAAGGTTGTGCTGACGAAGCAATGCCTCCATGTCAACCCATGGCGAGAAAACTCTCTCAGCCTGCACACCGTCCATTTCGTTCAGGACATGGTAGATGATGCTCACACCAGTGCTTGACATACCAACTTCATAAAGGTCTGGGAAGGCAATGGCGAAGCGCAAACGCACATTGCCGCCCTTGATGACGCAATTGACCTCCCTGCCAATATACCTTCCCGCCTTTCGCACTTTCGGCAGGATGAGGTTGCAAATAGCGTTGTGCAACTCATCGGCACTGACCGAGTTGGCTTTGTCGCCCAACTCACCCCTCACCTCTGGGCAGCTTCCACAGATTGGTGGCTGAAGTAACGATGGCAGCCTCATACAGCCGGTGCCCGCTTTGCAAGCATCTTGAGTGACACACTCACCCTGATGTTGTGCTTAACAAATGCCTCTTCAAGCATCCTGAAGAAAAGTTCTCTATCGCTGCCGCGAATGACAGCGCGCTCGTGTGCCTCGGCAAGCGCTACTGGATAGCCGTTTCCCTTCTGGGCTTGCTCAAATACTGTGCTCAGAACGATGTCCATCAATTCCGCATCACGTGCAACCCAACTTGGAACTTCAACCCTCGCAACCTCGTAGCCGACATTGATGTAAACGAATTTGATAGCATGTTCACCATAACGCTCAAGTATCTTTGATGAGCTCCCAAACGGCTGCGTGTATTCGCCCTTTGAAAGGAGATGCCTAAACATCAGCGCATCAGTGACACCGTCAATGCACGAACATGGCGGCATTTCACTCCCCCGTTTATACTCGCATCTGTCGCAGTTAGCGCGCTCATAAGGGCATATACACAATTTAAGGGCATTCACCACATCAGTTGAGCCCGGGGAACTAATGTAACCAGCAACTGGGATGCCTTCATCCCTCATACTCTCAATGGCAACAAGGAGGTTCTTGACAGCGCTGTCAGCGAAGTCCTCTGGCATGCCTTCAAGTCTCCAGAAGATGAGCGAGCCATCAACCAAGCATACTCTGCTATGTTTCTTCGGCAACGAGCAAGCTAAATCGGCAAGCATTTGAATCTCAAGCAGTTGGCGTTTCACTGAAGCCATGTCATGATTGATAAGCACTCTTCTCCCGCCCCAGTGTTCATACAGGTCTTCCTCGCGATAGTAAAGCAATGGGTGGCTGCGCATCAACGGTGGCTCGCCAGTTCCGTAGTGAAGCGCAACTAAGCCTATATTGAGCAGATAGCATAACGCCACCTCATGTCTATCTGGGAAAATTTGGGAGCCATCACTTGCCACAACTGTGAGCGGGCGCTTTGGCTCACTTACGAACCTTTTAAAGTCAAGCACCTCAGTCGGGTTGGCGAGCAACCATGATGTCTTGCTTGCTTCAACTTTCTTCAAAACTTCCTCCCACGCCTTTGCCCATTGCTTGAGCACCAAGAATGCTTTCTTTGACCTTGAGATAATGTCTTCGCGGCGCGCAACTTGCTCTACAGCCATCTCGTCAAGCTGCCGCTTAAGCTGCACAAAGTCAAGCACGATAAAAATCACCCCTTGCTTTACGGAGCTACTCCTTCGCGTAAAAACCGTTCAACATCTTCACGCCAGAATGCACCCTCCATTGGACCAAGACGCGTAGTTGCCAATGCACCACAAGCATTAGCGAGGCGAGCTAAATCTTCAAGGGGCATACCCTCAATCAATCCAACAACTATAGCTGCATCAAAACAATCGCCAGCACCAGTTGGATCAACCACATCAACTTTGAATGGAGGTGCCTCAATGACACTGCTTTGGGAGTATATTCGGCAGCCTCTTTCGCCAAGCTTCATAGCAACGACTTGGATTCCCATGCCGAGCAATTTGTTGCATGCCTCGTCCTCATCATCCGCGCCAGTTATCGCAAACGCTTCATAGCGCCCCGTAGAGACGACATAGGCTGTTCGTAGCACCGGCTCACAAATCCGCCTAACCGCATTTGCATCGGAAAGCAGCTCCGGACGCAAGTTTGGGTCAAAAGAGATTTTCACACCAACGCTGCTCGCCCTCTCAACCAGCTTATAGCACTCCTGCTGCATCCTACCGCCCGCACTCAATGTGCATCCACAGATATGGATGAACTCTGTCCCACTGAGGTCAACCCCCTCTGAGTCAGGCAGACAACCGGCGGCGCTATTGCCAAAGTGAAAGATGAACCTTCTGCTGCCGTCGCTAAAGTATGCGACGAATGCCACACCGGTTGCAAGCTCGTCAACAACCTTCACATATCTCGTGGTGACACCATCGCTTTGCAACCGTTCAAGTATGCATTTTCCAAAGTCATCATTGCCAACAGCCCCTACGATTGCAGCGCTGTGTCTTAAGCGCACAACTTGGTCAGCGAATATCGTCGGAGCACCGCTTGGAAACGGTCCTATGAACTCTGACGGCTGATAAAGCGGCATATCAACTTTGGGACGCATTATCTCAGCGAGCATCTCACCGATGGCGATAACCTCCATACATCTCACCCCCGATTGAGATTCTATTCATGTCACAAACGACATTAATGAACGCTCACTTTTCTGAAAGCCCCCGCTTAAGCTAATGACGAGTTTAGCTTGCGGATCTTAAGCGGCAAAATAACCCACAGCAGCACGAGCACTGTTAGTGATGCAAGACGATGCAAGAGTGATGCAAGAGCGATGCAAGAGTGATGCAAGAGCGATGAAAGAGCGATGAAAGAGCGATGAAAAACGACAGCGCGTCCAATTTTTCGTATCCATCTCACGCACCCATAACATCACCTGCAAATTGTTTTTGCTCATTAACGGTCCACACGCTTTATGGGCATCCCTATTAAGCTGCCGAAAAGATAAAGGGGCAGGAAACCGGTCACGAAAGATATCACAAACCTTTATGCACCAGCTTCTCCATTTTGGGGGCACATGACATGATTCATCGTTTCGGTGCCTTTGGCTTCCTCTTTGCGGGGGTAGTTCTTGGTGCACCACCCTTCCCAGCAGATTTGCTTCCCCCTGTTTCGCTTTCCTCCATTTCGCTATCTGCTGTTTCACTCTCTTCCACTTCGCTCCCTACCATTTCGCTTTCTCCTTGCTCAACAGTTGTGGGAGCGCTTGGGAAGACAGCGCTAACTTTTGAGTAAATAGTTGAAAACAACCCTTCCACCGCCTCCCCGAAGAGCGCGACAGCAACGATAGCAGCAACAGCAATAAGCACAAGGATGAGAGCATATGTGAGCTGTGTTTCACCTCTGCACCATCTAATGAAAGCCAACTTCACCCCTCCTTCAGACAAGCGCCTCAATTACACAAGTTAGCTCATCAACAATTTTCGTTCATCAAGATGGGAGGCGCAAGCACACCTACACAACTACCCATTGTGCTGCTCTGCTCATACTGTGCCTTATGGTATAACGCAATTGGCTTTGCAACTTAGCCCAACATATTGTATCCAACTGATGGAGGTGATTCGGAATGAAACGAGAGAAGAGGGCATTTACCTTGATTGAAGTGTTGGTCGTCATCACTATCATCGCCATTCTCGCTGCCATACTTTTTCCTGTCCTCTCAAGGGCAAGGGAAAAAGGTCGTCAGACTGCTTGCCTTTCAAACATGAAGCAAATTGCGCTCGGCATAATGGCGTATGTTGAGGACTACGATGGCTTCCTCCCAAACTTTTGGGACAATGTAGCAGGTGAAGGGCAATACGGTGGCTGGGTGTTCTACAACACATTCAACCAGTGCTACCCAAACAACTTTGAACCACAAAAAGGGAGCATCTACCCGTATGTGAAGAATGAGCAAATTTTCATATGCCCGTCGGATAGCTGCAGGCACGGTTGCAGCTACGCAATTAACGGTGCACTAACAAGTGACCCAATAGGTGGGAGTCGTTTCCACAGGGGTTTGCAGGTGACTTATATTGAAGAGCCTGCAAATGTCATCTTGCTCGTTGAGGAGCAATGCCCAATTGGGAGCACTGATGATGCGCACTTTCATCCAACAGGCAACATCGCTGAGAGACGCCACCTTGAGCTTTCCAACTTCGCATTCTGCGATGGGCATGTAAAGCCACTGCGCAGAGAGGCAATACAGAGCGGCACATACCGATACAACCCATAATGCTGTTTTCAAAAATCATGTAGCATGCGCATTCAGTCCGAGGATGGTTCGCAGTTTGCTATGAAGCGGAAGGGTAGCTGCGTCTTTAATTTTCTTGATGGCGCTAAAATCCGTTGTTCGCCTTACTACAAACACTTTTAAACCATGCAACCAGCCTGTGAAAATCTGGCTCCATCACCTTTATGTCAAGCATCCTTGAAAGCTATAGAAACCTTTCGCCCAACTCATGCTCCACTTGAACAATTGCATCAATTGGTCCTCTGTCACCGTGGTCCATAACGAGCATGATGTCAATATTGCTTCCTTCTTTTGCTTCGCATCAATCTTGAGAGCCAAAGAGCAGCAATGATTTTTCCGGAAGGTGCATCTCCTGATGCACTGAGAATTTTTCGGTGGCTCAGGAGAGCCACCCTCCATCAAATGTGGTTTTAGGTATAGATTTGAGCAACTGCGGATGATGCCGCTCAACAAGATACTTAGCTATCTCTTTCGCAACCTTTAAAGCTAACAGCGCTCTTGAAGTTGAAATAATGCACGCCCCTTTAACCGCCAAGGTAACTCTCGAGGCTTACTCTGCAGGGTTTCTTCACTTTGGCATAATGGTAGCTTTTGCGGTCTTCGTTAAGCGCTCATAATCCCAAATGGCAAATGAGGCATCTTTCTGACCTTCGTGGAGCACATAAGCAATTTGTATATCCTTTGTTTGCCCAGTGTTAAATCCAACTCCACCCCACGCCCCTGGCGAGTCCCAATATGTCAAGTTGTCAAACTGCGAAATAGCTACACATGAGTGCGCCCAATCGTCCGAGTAAACGGCATACCACTTTGGCTGTGGGTTCTTTCCGATGACATTTTCGCCATCGCCTCTCCCATCCACAAATGCCTTGTTACCTTTGTCATCTTCAAAATTGCAGGGCAGCAAGTAGTAAGCCCGGCTGTAAGTTGAAATGCCTTTCTTGTTGGCTTCAATCTCAACCACAAAGTGGCGCAGGTAAAAGGAAAAGGTTCTTATGATGCGAAAGTCACCGCGCAATCGCTTAACAACTTGCACGATAACGCTTACAGGGTTAACGCTCAAGCACTTTATCACTTCAACCTCACCAACCTCGTCAACCCAGCCAGTTTGCGCCGATGAGACACCGATACTTTGCAGGAAACTTTGCCTTGGAGCATTTGGCATCAAACTCACCCACTCACGAACCATTCCATCGTCGCCGAAACGAAGTCGGTAAAACGGTGTTGTGATGGTTCTCGTCTTATCGTCCCACTGGAGAGAAGAGCACATCGGGAAATGCTGGCGCTTCGGTTTCGTTGCGTTCCAGAAAATACGGAATTGACGGACAGCATTTGGCGGTGTCACGCCTGTTAGAAGGAAAACCAAAGTCCCTTGCTGGCTATCCGGCTTGCTCGGTTCAAAGTGTGTTGGCACAGCCTTTGTCAGTCTCCCTCCTTCAACCTCCATGACGCGAACGCTTTCAATGTCAACAGAAGCATTTTGCGGCATCTCTCCCAACTTGCCAAAATCAACCTCCAACGAAATGGGCTCATCAAGCCGCCTTATCCCGCCAGCGCTTACAGTTATGTCAGCACTGAACCGCCAGCGAGAGTAGTCAGGTTGAACAGCGAAGGGTAACTGGGCTATGTTGTCGCCTTCAACCAACTCGCTTTTCGGTTGCATTGATTCAAGTTGGATGATGAGCAAATGCTCGCCATCAATTGCATCTGTTGCGAATGTAAACACAACTGTTCGTTGTCCATTTGCTTTGATGCTGACTACTTGCGAGCCGAGCAAATGTCCCGGCAAAGCTTTGTCAAGGTAGAGCGAAACTTTTGCCTCCCCATCGGCACCGCCATTATTGAGGACTTGAATGCTAACTTTAACCTGTTGCCCTTGCCTGATTTGCCTTAGTGGCAGATTGATGCTGCCCACTGTGAAGTTAGGCTGTTTTGCTCTTGAGCCCCAAAGGAGGGTATAGGTTGCACCCCCCTTCGGGACGACAAAACGTAAGGCATCGCCAATGCGCGCAAATTGCACTACAGCTTTCGGGACACCTTGCTCGTCCAACTCCAGCAACTTTGCCGATCCAGAATCAAAGCCGGCGGTGAATCGTTTGGGGCGCAAAACAACTTCCGTTGTGCCCATCTCAACTATGACCTGTATTTGCTCCTTGCCATAAAGCCGAAGCGTTATTTGCCCATCCGTTGCGCACAAACCGAAGTCGTAGCGCTTACCACTTGCATCACAAAAGGCATAATCAGGCGTGCAGATGAATGTGACAGTTCGTTCGCCAGCAAGCGCACGATATTGCATGATGCGAGGTCCGTGAGCATAAAAACCAAACTGTGGCAAAACGAATTTCTGCTCTTGTGAAGGTGAGGCTGCTGCCGAACACTTGCGGATGAGGGTAAACGGTTTCTCACCGAAATTGACGACCACTTCGGTCACCCCAGTTTCTGAGCCAGCCCTGCCAAAAATGGTTCGTTGAACATCTCTATCTTGCGTAAGCCATTCATGCAAGAGCATCTCGTCAAAGGCGATCTGCTCGTGGAGTTTGCAAACTATTCGGTAACTTTGAAGCAACCGCTTGCGCATCTTTGGGTCGTTCCAAGTGAAACCCAACTTGTTGACCCAAAACATTGGCGGCGTCCCATAGAGGATGTTAAACGCATCTTTTTTGTCGCTTAGTTCGGGAGCAACTCGGTAAAGGAAGTCGGTGCTGTCGCCCCAATACCAGTAACTAACGACACAATCGTGAAAGACAAGCTCCCACAAAGGCAAACGCCTTTTGTGCCCCAAGCCCCATTCAAGATATCGCTCACCAATTTCTTCGCGCTTTTCTGGCGGGCGCAAGTGACCAGCAGCCCAAGTGAAGAAAGGATTGATGCTCATCATGCCCTCCCAGTAGTCGTAAATGTCAACTCCCCACCAACGACCATGCTCACCGCCGAGAACTAACCCCAATTCATCCCCAACGAATTTCGCCAATCTGCGTTTCTCTTCCTTATCCTGCGTTCTGTCGTGTGGGTGTTTTTGGTCATAGCATTCAATCAGCCAAGTTGCCGTCGTCACATCCAGAAACCAAGCATTGTGCGGGTGGCGACTGATTTGGTCGGCAATGTATTTTTTGGCGACATCAAGCTGCAAGAGCGAGCATCGCTTGTGGGATGTGTGCTTTTTGTCCCAAGTGACCCAACCAACCTGCCTGTTGCCATCAGCCCGCAAGACGCAATCTTCAATCGTGCCAATGTTGTATGGCGGGCTGTGTTGCGGACAGCAGGTGTAAAGGTCTTCGTAATTGTCATAACGGCTGTTGAGATAGCCCATCGCCTTAATAGCTTCCATCTCCCGCGCAGCCCAAATACCGTTGATGAGCAGCCTATCAATACCGGCAGCTTTCGCCTCCCGTGCAAATTGTGGATTGCTGCCCCAAACATTGGGTGCACCGGCAAGCAATTTAACATCGGGTTTGCGCTTTGCCTTTTCGGTGAGCGTCACCAAAAAGCCATTTCGCTTTGCATACTCTCTGTAGCGCTTGCATAAGGCAACATAACCACCATCAGCAGCAAAAATGTAACGGACGCGGCGCGGGTAAACGAAAGCTTGCATTGTTGAATTATGGAAAGCAGCGGGAGTTAACAACTCACCCTGTGAGGTCTTAACCACTTCAATGATGCAATTTCCATCGTCGGCGCTTCTCCCATCCCACAAAAGTAAGTAACCGACCTTGCCATCAGTGACACCAACCCAAGGCATATCTAACGAACCAAAGGTAGTAAAACTCCACCCACGAAATTCCTTACTTGCTACCGGCACGGCTATACCATTACCGTAATACGGCAGCAACAATTCACAATCAACACTAAACGGCGGTAGTGGCGGCAACGCAGCGAAAGTCCCAACTTTGCCCTTGAGGTCATCAGTGTCAACCTCAATGACCAGCTCATCGCCCTCAAGCCACATCGCCACTTTAATGGGGAAAGTTTTGCCATCACGCTGGCGAGCGTCAGTTTGAAAAGCAAGCTTTTCGTTGGATGGTTTCTGTAAGTTTCGGAAAGGTGAAATATGTTTAGTGCTCCGCCAAACAATCCCCGCACGCTTGTCAAGGACTGAAAATACCCCACTTGCTTCAACAGTGACTTTCAATTGAGCATTCTCAAGGACTGCGTCTGGCTGTTCAGCAAACAGCAGACCAACTACTATAGTGAAATGCCACATCTCGCTCCAACCCCTAACCTCACTTGAAGATAATGGTGAGAATGACCGTCACCCACATCCCAACAACAGTTAGCCAAATCGTGACGAGCATGCCGACAACCCACCAAAGCCTGCTCGTTAGTTCCCTCCTGACATTTTCAATCTCAGTTCTCAAGCTATTAACCTCGCCGTTAAGTTCGCTACGAAGCCCTCCAATCTCAGCTCTGAGTTCGCTACGAAGCCCTCCAATCTCGGCTCTGAATTCGCTACGAAGCCCTTCAATCTCAGCCCCGAGTTCGTTACGAAGTTCCCCACTCTCAGCTCTGAATTCGCTACGAAGCCCTCCAATCTCGGCTCTGAATTCGCTACGAAGCCCTTCAATCTCAGCCCCGAGTTCGTTACGAA
>JANXAS010000021.1 GCA_025062195.1 Armatimonadota bacterium | reverse complement strand
CTCCTTGACAAATTCTTCGTAACTTTTGCCCGAAGCAATTTCAATGATGCGACCGAGGAGCAAATAGCCTTCGTTCAAGTAGAAAAACCGTTCGCCCGGTTTGGCTGTAGCCCAACTTTCCGCATCGCTCATGAAGGCTTTCAAATCGTCAAAGGAAGCAATGGGAATCCAAGTTGCTTCCTCGCCAACGACATAGCGGATGAAGGCTTCAGCGTAAGCCAACGCTGGAATGCCTGACGAATGAGTGAGCAAGTGCCAAATCCGAACAGGTTCACCAAACGGACGGAGTGAGATTGGCGCAAACTTGTCAACACAGTCGTCAAGGTTGATTTTGCCCTCTTCAACGAGCATCATGATTGACAAAGCGGTGAAGGATTTAGTGACCGAACCGATTCCTACACGAGTTTGAGTCGTCATCGGCGAACCCGATTCCAAGTCTCTGAATCCGAATCCACGAGCGTAGACTACTTCGCCATCTTTGACGATTGCCATGCTTAGCCCTGGCAGATTGGTTTTGCTCATCTTCTCAAACACATAGGCTTCCAACCCTTGCCAATCCATCCTCCTCATCTCTTCACCTGCTCGCTCTCCGCTCAAAAAGCGATGATACATAGCTATTAATCGCTATTCATTCTGCGGCATCAACCAGTGGTTAGTGACGAAGCAAAGGTAACACCCAACCTGTTCAGAAATTTAATTCTCTCACGATGCAAGGAGCAGCGGTTAAGGACATTTTGCACGATAGGAAAAATGTGGCGCGCCCGAAGGGATTCGAACCCCCGACCCCGGGATCCGAAGTCCCGCGCTCTGTCCAGACTGAGCTACGGGCGCGCCACTGCTTAATGAACCACCTTCTGGATTTTGTATCTCTCAGTTTAGGCGGGCCTGGGAATCGAACCCAGCCTCTGCCTTCACTTGGCAGAGCCAACGGATTTGCGCTCCGTGGGGCACACCAGCACCATACCCGCCACATGACAAAGCATAACAAGTTGATCAGCGAAAGTAAACCAGATAAACGAGCATGAGTGACAGTATTAGCGCCACCATAAGCATTGCGATGATCAACTTTTCAAACCCTGTCATCACTTACCACTCACCAGGAGAGTCATCTAAGACCTTGAGCTGCGAAAAATTTTTCATTCAAGACTATTCACCATTGTTTGGAGCTATAGCCCTTCCTACCAACACTGTCGTTGCTTTTGTTTCCCTCAGTGTAGAATGCCGCTACTCAGTTGAACCGTCAATAATTTTGTTCCATTACGAGCTAACGAGTATTTTAAAGACAGCAGCAAGCAGCGCAATTAAAAGCGGTATCAACAATACAAACAACCATCGTTCAAGAAGGATGAATCGTCTCTCAAATTGTGTAAACCATCCCCTCAAATCGCTTCTCAGTTCCCCAAATCGCTTGTCCATTTCACCCCTTAACTCTTCAATCCTTGTATCAACCATTCCAAATCGCTTATCCATCTCACTCCTTAACTCTTCAATCCTTGTATCAACCATTCCAAACCGCCTATTCATCTCACCCCTCAACTCTTCAATCCTTCCATCAACCCCCTCAAATCGCCTGTCTATCTCTTCCCTCAAATGTTCTATCTCTCGTTGAAGTGAGCCAATTCGAGCTTCAAAATAGCGCTCAAAGTAAGGTGGCACCTCAGGAACAAGAGGGGCAACAATCGTAACGAGCGTGCGAAGAAAATTCTCAACAGCTTCCTCACTCATCCCAAGCCTGCGGGCAAGTTCGTCAATCACTTGTTGCCTGCTTGTCATTACATGACCCCCTGTCATCTACAATACAAAAATATTGGGGCGAGCGGCGGGACTCGAACCCGCGACCCCTGGGGCCACAGCCCAGTGCTCTAACCTCTGAGCTACGCCCGCCACCAATTCATCCGTTCCCAATCACCGTTTACTGCCTCAGCGTTTCCCAAAATCACATATGCGCCCCGGGCAGGACTCGAACCCGCGACCAGACGCTTAGAAGGCGCCCGCTCTATCCACCTGAGCTACCGGGGCACGATTCTCTCCACCACCTCGCATAAAAGTTTGGAGCGGGAGACGGGACTCGAACCCGCGACCTACAGCTTGGAAGGCTGTCGCTCTACCTCTGAGCTACTCCCGCCCACTGCAATGATTTTCAGCAATCGCGCCACCACAGTGTCGGGGCGACCGGACTTGAACCGGTGACCTCCTGCTCCCAAGGCAGGCGCGCTAACCAAACTGCGCTACGCCCCGAAACTGACTAACATCACCATAGCTTTATTTTAGCGCACTCATCCCCAATTGCCTTGGGGTTGAGCAACCAAATTCATAATCTGATCAGACCGCAAATTACACTCATGGTTTGAAACTCTCACAACCTCTATCTGTGGCTCACATCTTGTGGCATTCACTCATCACATGTTGTTGGTGAATGCTTTTTCACAACCATGCTATTGACTTTAGCCCATAGTCCCTGACGAAACCTATGAGCGACGTATTTAGACGGCGTGGAAAATTATCGCCGAATGAATTCGGCGCTCATTTTGTTCGCCATCAATCACTGGCTAAAGCCATTGGCATGAGTAGTAGAGCACCAACAAACTTTGCAGTAAATAGCGAGGAGTTCAATTAACTTGATACACCGCCCATATCCACGCAATACCAAAGCAGCCCTCAAATATTCATTTCTCTTTAGAGCGCATTATTAATTCTGTCACGCTGCACAGCTGCAAACCCTTAAGGCGCAGCCCCTCAATTAATCTTGGCAGGGCACTTGAAGTGATCGGGCTTGTCGCATGCAGCAAAACGATGTCGCCCGGTGAGGATTTACTCACTACATGTTCGATGACCTCATCTTCACTTATCCCCTTCTTCCAATCCAAGCCATCAACAGCCCAATATGTTGGAATGTAACCTGAGGAGAGCAAGACCTTTACCACCCTTTCATCCCTGTCGCCATATGGTGGACGAACATATGGAGTCAGTTGGGCTTTATTCCCGACGGCTTTTAGGATGGACTGTTCTGCACGCTTGACTTCGGCAATTATTGCATCATCTGAGAGGCTCGTCAGCTTAGGATGCGAGTAAGTGTGATTGCCTATTTCGTGCCCGCGCGAAGTTATCATCCTCAAAGCGTTCGGAAACTTATCAGCCCAATGACCGGTCACAAAAAATGTTGCACACACATCGTATCGCTTTAGCACCTCAAGTATGCGTGGCACATATTCATCCGTGAAATGCGCGTCAAACGTAATCGCCACTAAACCCTCACTAACGGGCAAGCGCGATAGCTCAAGCTGCCAAAGCGGCTTATGAACATCAACCCCATCAAGCATTTCCTTAATGGCGGATGGCAAATGCCCCTTCAGAGCATCAATTGAACAGCGAGGGCTTTCACCAAAAGTTGGTGGAGATACAGACTGCACATCTTTGCCCGTCGTATTTTCACCATTATGCCCTTCTGTGCTTTCGGTTTTCAACTTCGTTTTCGTTTCACCGGGCAAGCGCACTTGTCCCGTTGGCTTGGGAGCACGCTTAGAGGAGCGCTGTTTGGGTTCAATCGCCCGATGTTGGTGTAGTTTCAGCCTCTCACTTGAACCGTGGTATTGATGTTGGCTCACATTATGAATGCCAACATAAACTCCAACGCAAAACGAAATCGCTAACAGCATGAGCAGCATCGGTGCTTTTGCGCTTCCGCAACAGCGCAAGTTGAACGCGATGCAATTCAGCATCGTCGTCCGCTTTGACATTGCCTATGTCACACCCCTAATAAGGTGCCCTAATAAGGTGGATTGCACCGCTTTCAGAATTAAGGCATCATCCAACACATCCGGAGTTTAACCCCGATGGTGCAAAGAGCAGTATAAAGGGCATCCTATCGCGAAGCTCTCACGGGCAGATACCAATGCTACATTGACCTTGAAACGATGCTGCCAAACTCTACCTATAAAGGTTGTGCTCCCTTTTAGCCTCGCTACACGAACGCAAGCCCTCATCGTATGCCGCAAAGTTGTTTATACAACTCCGTAACCTTGCTGATATAGCGTTGTGTTATCGGATATGGGGGCACGCCACCATATTTTGCAACCGCATTTGGTCCAGCATTATAGCATGCTAGTGCAAGCGCAATTTGTCTCTCCGGGGGCAGATGGGCATAGCTTGAGAGATAACGGGAGAGCAATCTCACGCACCCTTCAATGTTCTGCTCAATGTCAAACGGATTTGATAATCCAAGCGATGCTGCAGTGCCCGGCATTAGCTGTCCCAAACCAATCTCGCCCTTTTGACCGACAGCATTGGGGCGAAAGGATGACTCAACTGCTATTACGGCGACAACAAACCTTGGGTCAACTCCGTATAGCATGCTGTAATAAAGCAGCGCCCTAACTATCTTCGTTGCCTGCTCATCATTCAACGACGGGTTAAAGTAAAGGGCGACTCGCTTGTATGGCAGGAGAAGATTTTGAATCTCTGCCTGTATAGCATCAGGCGACGGAAAGCTTTGCCAGACAAAATTTGGGCGCAGCTTTGCATTAGGACGCACTTCACCTTCAATGGATGGCGAACTATGCTGTGCAGCACGACCAACATACTCATTTCGCCACTCAATGTAGTTGATCCCACGCGAGGGCATACTTCCGCGAGACTGAATGGGAGGCGTTGCGTAAGCTGGTTGGATCTGCGGTGTTGGCGAGCCCTTAAACACCGCCTGAGACATGTAAGGTTGTGATGCACCAGATGGCGCTATTGTTCCCTGCATCAGGTGAATTGATGGTGCTCCCCATGCCGAATAAATTGGGATAGCATTCGCTTGCCCTGAAATCACATGGAGGTGCGCCTGCACAGCTGACTGTTGGAATTGCACTGTAGACCCATGAGATGCATGTTGCGTGTGTTGCACACCTGAAGAACGCTCAACTGGCATTTGATAAGGTGTGCCCATCTGCTCATTATATGAGCGTGTGACGGTGGGAGACTGCGTCATTTGAGTTTGCTCAAAATCAACAAGCTCAAGTGTGAGCACAGAACTAACGGTCTCCGGCACTCGCGCAACCACCGTTACAGCTACACCCGTGTGAGTGTATTTTGGTGGGAGTGAGCCGCGCACAAACACAAGCGAACCATCCCTTGCTGTAATGCCATATGTGACAGAACCGCGCGCAATCACGAGCGATGTCAATCTACCGGCAATCCTGATCAGGCGACCGCGATGTATGGAGACAATTGGCTTAACTTCGTCATAGTTGATGATGTCAGAGCGCTGTTCGGTGTCAACTGCAGCACTCTGAGAATTGTTTGAGCCGCGAACACCTTGAGCCAACACTGCCTCGCGAGCACCACAATGCGTGCACACAAATACCATCAGGGCACAAAAAAACATTCCTCTTGTAGCGCTTCTGGAAGCATCCTTCAACCACGAACTCCAATCATTCATTCAATCCCACCCCTTTTGGATCACGGCATCCAATGCATTAAAGCAATTTAGCGCAGCAATGACGATCAGACAACGGTAACGATTGCTAACACGGATAGCCAACACAGGCGGATGCTTCAATAATGGAGCCGATGGCGAAAGATGGGTTGGTTATCAAACTGAAGTTGAATAGCGATTCAAATAGCCACCACTGGGCTAAGCCGATGGCTTGGAATATGACCAACGAAGATGCAATCAGAGGCGCAGCTTGAAAACCACGAATTCAAGAAAACGCGTGGCATACAGAAGAACATAAGCCCCTATGACAATAGCAACAAACACTTGGGCTATAGGCGTCATCAAGCCTGTTGGGTCAAATGAAATTTTCGCCGGCTCATAAGCAATTTGCTTCCACAACTCGCTCATCAATTGAACGAGCCATCCGTAGGCTTTTAGATATGGCTGCCACAGGAAGTAGAAAGCGATTGGTATGGCAACCAGAATCAACGGGCTGAAGAGTTGGTGCTTAAGCTGTTGATGATACATGAATATGGTGCACCTATCACATGGTGCTTTCTTTCTGACCTTCCTCTGCCAACGCCTCTGAATGAGCTCTTGTCTCCTTTCGGGTTCAAGTTCTGATAGCGAGACAACCGTTTGTCCTCCTTCAGCTGATTCAACTGCTAATCCACCAAGCAGGGCTTCGATGAGCATTGGGTCACACTGACAACCCTGCTTCAATCTCCAGCATGAGCGTCTCTTTTGGAACACCGGGCATATGCGCCTCATGCTCTCAGAACAAAATGGCAGCTTCCAACATGGACTGAATGCCCAAGGGCGTGCACGCACAATTTTCTCTTTTGGCTTAATAACGAGTTTGCCGCCGCGTTCCTTTCGCACTTCAACTGGCGGCTTGCGAATTAAGTGATAGATAAGCGAGACAATGCTTCGCAACAAGCCGCCACCAACAAGCACTATGGCAAGTGAATTGAAAGCATTGACTATCACATCAGTAGCTTCGTTCGTGCCAGCACCACCAAGTAACATCTGAATTAGGAGCGGCATGCCAATGTATGCTGCAACGCCACCAATCAGGTAACAAGGTCCAAGTTGAGCAATCTCCCAATAGCGAATCAATGCTGCTGACGCACCCACGCTGGCACTCAACAGGAAGATGAAACTCACTTTGCCAGTTATCATAACCGTTCTCGCCATCTCGGGCGTTCCCGGACGAGGGCGAGTTATAGCTCCGCTGAGGATGCCATAGAGCAAATATAGCAATGCAAGGACGGCTATCACTGTGCAGGTTAGAAAGAGCCAATTTAATACCGTGCCAATGGCTTCCTCAATTGCCTCCCGGCGCAATGAACGCCTCGCTGACATCATTCACCGCCTGCCGAGGGGTTGCTTGCCACTGCCACTTCTTTTCCGGCAAGCAACTCTTCAAGTTGATCCGGGTCATTTGCATGTGCTATTGCTTCTTCTTTTGTCACAACGCCCTTCATTACAAGGTCAGCCAAATACCTCTCAAGGGTTGTCATACCCTGCTTCATACCGGTTTGAAGGATGGAGAAAAGTTGCGGTGTCTTTCCGTCTCGTATAAGTGACCTAACCGCTGGCGTTCCAACAAGTATCTCAAAAGCGGCAACCATGCCCTTGCCATCGGCTCTCTTTACCAGCCTTTGGGCGATTATTCCGACAAGGTTCATGGAGAGCTGCACTCTTATTTGCTGCTGTTGATGAGTCGGGAACACATCAATGATTCGGTCAATCGTCCCTATAGCATCCGTTGTGTGCAGGGTTGAAATGACCAAGTGACCAGTCTCAGCAGCGGTTATAGCCAATGCTATTGTCTCAAGGTCTCTCATCTCACCAACGAGTATCACATCCGGGTCCTCACGGAGTGCTGCTCTGAGAGCATTTGCGAAGCTGCGCGTGTCCTGATGAAGTTCCCTTTGGTTTATTACCGCTTGCTTGTCCTCAAACACATATTCAATTGGGTCTTCAACAGTGATTATGTGGCATGGGAATCGCTCATTAATGTAGTTGATCATCGCAGCTTGCGTTGTTGTCTTTCCTGAGCCAGCAGGTCCTGTGACGACGATGAACCCCCTTGGGCGCTCGCAGAATTCCTTCACTATTGGCGGCAAGCCAAGCTCATCAATTGTGGGCACTTTAAGCGGTATGATTCTATAAGCAGCGCCTATTCGTCCACGCTGGTAATAGCAGTTGACCCTAAAGCGAGCCACTCCCGGTATGACATACGCTGTATCAAGTTCCTTTGTCTGTTCAAACTTCTCTCGTTCCTCCTCCCTGAGTCCCGAGTAGATGAGCCTTCTTGCTTCCTCCTCAGATAGCGGTGGTGTGTTTGCGCGGTATAGCTCGCCGAAGATGCGAAATATTGGCGGGCACCCAGACTTTATATGCACATCGGAAGCTTTCCTCTGCAGCCCAAACTTTAGCAGTTCATCAAGTTCCATCACAAGCTCACCTCATAAGCCGATTGGAATTTGTGTCGGCAAGAACACCCTAATGATATCGGATGGCACATCCACTAATGCGCCAAAATGCCGCTGTCGTTTCCAACTCACCTGCCTCGTTAGAGGCTAACTCCCCGCTTCTCAATCATTCACAATTTGCTCACCGTCAAGCTCGCTACCAGAATGCTTCGTTACTCCCATACCATGTTCATGCCAGTTGCTTTGACAACTCTTCAAAGCGCTTCCTTTCTTCCTTTGGGATGAACTCGGCTGCAAGTGCCCTGAATTCAACAGGGTTGCTACACTTGAGCAATGCATCCTCATAACTTATGATGCCGTCACGAAGGAGTTGCAAAAGATGGCTATCAAGCGTTTGGGAACCTATATCGGCATCCGTTTGTATGTGACTGTAAAGGTGCTGCGCTCTGCCTTGCCTTATGAGCGAGCGTATTGCTGGAGTTACAACCATGATCTCAAATGCAGCTATCCTTCCCGGACGATCAATCCTTGGCACAAGCGTCTGTGATATCACGGCTTGAAGGCAGAGCGAAAGCTGCACCCTTATCTGAGCCTGTCTGTCGGCTTCAAATGCATCAACAATCCTATCAACAGTTTGAGCCGCATCAATTGTGTGCACCGTTGAAAAAACTAAGTGCCCTGTCTCAGCTGCTGTTATTGCCCTCGCCATCGTTTCAAGGTCGCGCATCTCTCCGACAAGAATGACATCGGGGTTCTGGCGAAGTATGTGTCTTAGAGCAGCTGCAAACGATTCCGTATCAACTCCGACCTCACGCTGCGTTATTGTTGAGAGCTTATCCTCGTGCCAATACTCAATCGGGTCTTCAATCGTGATGATGTGCGCACGCTTATTTTCGTTAATGTAATCAATCATTGCCGCAAGCGTTGTCGTTTTACCGGAACCAGTTGGACCTGTGACGAGCACAAGCCCTCTTGGCAGCATCGCGAGTTTCTTCAAAACCTGCGGCAGACCAAGCTCGTCAATTGTGCGTATTCTTGACGGCAGTGTCCGAAATGCACCGCCAACACAACCCTTTTGTTTGAAGATGTTCACCCTGAATCTTGATATACCCCTAAGCTCATAAGCTAAGTCAAGCTCCCATTGGCTCTCAAATCGCTTTATTTGCTCCGGCGTTAGGATTGAATAAATCAGCTCCTTAGCGACTTCAGGTGTGAGCGGCGGATATTCTGAGCGCGTCAACCTGCCGTAAATACGAAACACAGGTGGCTCGCCAACTCTCATATGCAAGTCCGAACCATCTCGCTCAACTACTTCCCTGAGCAAGTCGTGCATGTTAACCGGATATGATGCCATCAGCATCACCTCGCTATTTCGCGCAACCCTTCCCACAACATAGAAACATAAATTGCATTCCCGCTAACGCCACAAATTGTATTAGAGGGCACACTCATCATGGTGCCGAAATATCGTTATCGTTTCGCTTTCAACTCGTCAAATTCAACGGGTGTCTCCCCGCACGACTATACATATGCTCACCATCTCAATTTGCATACCGTCATACCACCGCTTTGCAATGACCTTGCTTTAGCGACTTGCCCTTATGAACCTTCTTGACCAAGTCTCTGCTGGCGGAGCAACGCAGCCCTCTTTCTTCTCTCCTGCTCTTCAAGCATTTGGCGCTCTTCCTCTTGCAACCTGTGAAGTATGTGGCGCATCTCGCTCGGGTTCGTTGAATAGCGCAGCGCGTCCTCCGGAGCGATAAGCTTCTCTCTGACCATCTCAGCAAGAGCCTGATTCATCGTCTGCATTCCCCAATAGCCGCCCTCCTGCTTATCCTTGGCAATGAGTTGATAAATCGTTCCTGAGCGGCCCTCTTCAATTTCCTTTGCAATCGTTGGAGTCACAATCATTATTTCAACTGCAGCTCTTCTACCGGAACCATCAGCGAGCGGGACAAGCTTCTGAGAAATAACGGCTAAAAGCGATTTTGATAGGCGCATGCATACCATTGGGCGCTCGTGCGGTGGAAACATGTTGATTATCCGCTCAAGCGTCTCGCTCGCGCTCGGTGTGTGCACTGTTGAGAAGACCAAGTGACCTGTCTCTGCAGCTGTCAATGCCGCATGGAATGTTTCAATATCTCTCATCTCGCCGACAAGTATCACATCCGGGCTCTCACGAAGCACATACTTCAGCGCATCCAAGAATGAAGCTGTATCGGTGCCAACTTCCCTCTGGCTGATGATTGACAGCTTATCTTCGTAGACATATTCAATTGGGTCTTCAATTGTGACTATATGAGCGCGCCTTGTCTGATTGATCAGATCAATCATTGCAGCAAGCGTTGTTGATTTGCCGCAGCCAGTCGGACCTGTAACCAAAATCAAGCCCTGAGAGAACATCGGGTCGGTGCAAAGACGCTTAAGCACAATCGGCAGCTTTAACTCCTCAATCGTTCTTATGCGCAGCGGTATGACGCGAAAGACCATGCCGAGTGTCCCGCGCTGCTGATAGACATTGATTCGGAAGCGGCAAAGCCCAGGAAAGGTAAATCCAAAGTCAAGCTCGTGCCTCTTCTCAAATGAGATGAGTTGGTCTTCGGTCATTATGCAAAGGGCGATTTGCTTTAGATCGTCCACAGTCAGCAGGGGATGGTTGAGGCGATAAACCTTCCCATGAATGCGCAGCGCCGGCGGAGAATCAACCTTCAAGAATATGTCGGAAGCTTCCTTCTCAACTGCGTAACGCATCAGCCGTTCGAGGTCTACCATAGTTTCATCCCTCACACATTAAATTTTCAGTTTGCACTATTCGGTTTCTGGCTTCACGATTTTAATATGCCGACTAACCCAATCCCTCGTCAAGCGCATGCTGGACAACGGCTATCCATTTCGCATCGCAATGCTATAAATTGGACGAGTGAGATACCTTAAGCAGTTGAGCTATAATTGCGTTTGCTATCGGGCAACAAAGCATCTCTAAACGGTGTTTGGAGGTGTTCAAGAGTGGTTCGGAAGAGGAAAAGGTCTGAAAAGAGAAGTGCACAGGGCAAGGCTAAAAGAGCGGAGCCGAAAAAGCGAGCAGCAAAGAAAAAGTCCATTGAAGAGCAGGTGACGGAGGACATCGCTGCATTCGGTGTTGATGAGTGGACAGAAGAGCCATTGGATATTTACGAGGCGGAGCCAGCCACAGAGATAATGACGGTGGGAGATGTGCGAGAGTTAATTGAGAGCGAACAGTATGACCTCATCAACCCATATGAGGAAGTCGGTGAGTGTGTGCTATGCGGCAGACCTGTGAGATACATTGACATAGCCAATTCCGAATACCCAGACGACACTCCAATTGATGAGGCTACGGATGTGCTATGCAGGTTCTGTCGCGGGGAGGTCTCAGATTGGGATGAATATCTTGAAGAGGCTTACTAAACGGGCTTGAGCAAGGTGGTATGCACATCATGCTAACGGTGGGAACTGTGCGTGGGTTAATTGAGAGTGAGCAGTGTGAGTTCATCAACACACATGAAGAAGCCGGTGAGTGTGCACTGTGCGGTAGACCTATGAGCTACATTGACATAGCTTATTCTGCGCATCCAGATGAGATGCCAATTGACGAAGCTACGGGGCGTTATGTTGGGCTTGTTGCGAAAAGTCCTAAGTTGGGATGGGTATCCTCGGGAGGCTTACTAAGTGGGCTTGAGCGGTGTCATAAGCACATTATGCGAGCTGATTGAAATACCGAGCGTCAACCCAGAGCTTGCGTCCTCTGAAGAACCATCCTACGGAGAGGTGCAGCTGGCGCAATATATTGCTAAGCTGCTTGAGCTCACTGGGGCAAGGGTCATTCGGCAGCAAGTTTTAAACGGCAGAGAAAACATAATTGCCATCCTCGGCAGCGGAAACATTGATGTGATGCTATGTGCTCATATGGATACAGTCAGTGGAAGCGGAATGCGCTATCCGCCATTCAAACCGACATTGGTCAATGGAAGACTCTACGGGCGTGGTGCATGTGACACTAAGGCAAGTATGGCTGCAATGCTTGTAGCGTTTCGCAACGCTGCAAGTGGCAGCAAACATAGAGCAATCATGTTCGCAGCAACCGTTGATGAGGAACACAGAGCATTGGGCGCAAAAGCACTATGCCAATGGCTATTGGAGCAATTGGGACATGACAAGTTACCGAGGATTTGCATCGTTGGGGAGCCAACTAATCTGGAAATCGCGATAGCTCACAAAGGCTTCGTTCGGGGAATAATACGAACAACTGGAGTAAGTGCTCACAGCAGCATGCCTTATCTCGGAGTAAATGCTATTTGTAGGATGGCGAAGGTAATACCGCTGCTTGAAATCTACGCTGATGAAGTCCTCTCAAAGATTGAGCATCCGTTGCTTGGCACGCCCACAATAAGCGTCGGAATGATAAGCGGTGGTCTTGCACCAAATGTCGTCCCGGATAGGTGTGAAGTCGTCATTGACTTTAGGATATTGCCATCACAGGAGCCGATGGAAGCTTGGCGTAACCTTAGCGAGTTCATCCGCTCATCACCAGCAATTGACTTTGATGTTGAGTTTGAGCAGCCGGAGTTGATTGACATCGGCATGGAGACATCTCCGGACGAGCCGCTCGTCAGGAAACTGATTGATACAGTTCGCTCAGCAATTGGTGATGTGAAGGTTGTCGGTGTCCCATATAGCACTGATGCGAGCAAATTTGCCTCAATAGGCATACCGAGCGTCGTTTTCGGTCCAGGAAGAATTGAGCAAGCGCATTCAGCAGATGAGTTTGTTGAGGTTGAACAGGTTGAAAAGTATGCAACAGCACTTGAGCAGTTCCTCACACACCCGAAGTGATGCAGCCGCGCTGGCCCCACCCATTGCTCCAGCGCAACTAAAGTTACCCCCGATTGCGCGTGCGCTGCCAATGTAATCATGCCAAAGCTTTCATGCACAACGGTATAGTTTCAAAGGAGCTTGTAGTAAAGCGCAGAACAAATCGGAGTGCCATCAGGGAAGGCAAGTGTGCCATTGCGCTATCGCCCTGTGGCTAATTAACAAGCATATCTCTTGGATGCCCATGTCACATCAATTTTTTGAAACGGTATTACGCCTCTTGCGTGAGAGAGCTTCATTATAAAGTGAAATTGTGTGCCTCGCTATCTCATCCCAAGCATCTTCCCAACTTGGCATCGCTGATAATGCCGCTTGCTTCAATTCGTTGATCGCATCGCCACGAAGCGACGCCAACTTCTCAGCCATAACCTCGTAGTCATTTGGTGAATCAACAAGCAATAGCGCCCTGCCAAAACGCCTCTCAACCTCCGCTTCGCCACGCACTGTCACAACTGGCAAGCCATGTTGGATGCACACGATGAGCGTCCCACGGCGAGTTGATGCCCCATCTGGAAACGGCAATAAAGCTGCATCACAAATCTGCAAAAGATGGGAGACCACCTCATTTGGCTGCGCACCCATCCACAGCACCCTTTCATGAATGCGAAGTTTATGCGATAACTCAAGGATGACATTGTGATATGGGTTTCTGTGCGGCTCAAACTCACCAATGACCATAAGGCGGCAATTCGGCACAAGCTCAACGAGTCGCCCGAATGCCATCAGCGCAACTGAAGTGCCCTTGTGCGGATGAATGAAACCAAAGTATGCGATGACAAATTCTCCGCTTTGAATACCAATCCTTTCCCTCAACCTTCTCCTATCGCTCTCAGAAAGCCAAATTGGGCGTATAGTTGGACCGGCTGTGCTCACCTTAACCTTTGATGCCAGCGGTGGAAAGAAGCGCACAATGGCATCACGCTCGCTGCTTGATGGGACAAGCACACCGTCCATCGGCAGCATAATAATGATATCGGCAAGCTTCCTTATGACATGAGCCATCTTAAACTCGTGCAGCGTGAGCACAATAGGATAACCGAGCGCAACCAAAATGTATGGCAACAAGATTGGCGAGAGAGAATACCCGTATGCCCTTGCCGGATAAATGAAATGCATAACATCGGGTTTGCACTCACGCGCAATTCGGGCAATGCCTGCAAGATACCTTAATGACCATCCTCGCACTGCAACAAGCTTATATGGCAATGCTTCATCCCCTTGTGGAATGCACGATGACGAGACAAGAAGCGTCGCCCTCACGCCGAGACGGTGCAATGCCAGACCAAGTGGCGCAGTATAGTCGCCAATGCCACAGATCAATGGTGGATGAGAGCCAGCAATAATGCAAACGCGCATCATGGCTTTGTTAGACGAGTGTCCCCCCGACGAGAGAGCCGCGTTGGTCATTGGCTCAAATATAAGATGTGGATATGACGCACAATTTCCATTTCCAGCCCGTTTAAAACTCAACCACATGCGGTTGATAGCGCATAAGCTTGAGAGCATGCATGTAATCCTCTCGCCTCATCAGGTCTGGATGCTTCTCAATCAACGCTACAATGATACCCTCCATCACATTTGCACCGAATGTGCGCCCATCAAACTCAGGTGTTGTGGTTACAAGCATGCGAACACACCTTTTGCGCAGCTCCTCAATATCACCACTTGTTGTCGTATTTGTGAGGATGACTTTGCCGCTAAGGTCATTCGGCATGTGCCGCCTAATAAGGTGGAAGTCTCCGGCAATTACTTCAGCCCATGAATAAAGGTTGGCGAACTTCGGTTCAATCCTCTCCTGACGCTCCCCAACCGGGTAAACGAACCTTATTGGAAGCTTTGTTACAAATGGCACAAAGATGTTACTCAAGATGAGGTATAGCAACCAAGAGCGAACCGACAAGTTCACGCCAAGGCAAAATGCGAAATCGCCAAAACGCAAATCACATCCAGCTTCATAAAGTGCCCTTGAAAGCGCAGCTCTGTCAACAGAGCTCACTATTAGAACTCTCTTGCCACAAAAACTGACTATCCCATTTTGCCGCAGCCAATCAACCGCAAGCGGCTCAACATGGTTCTTCCAACCGCTGCCATCAACGACGGGTGTGACTTTCGGTATGCTCGCCAACTTGAGCGCTTGCTTGAATGCATATCGTCTGACACCACAGTAAAGGTAAATGTTCATTCCACCAAAGCAAATTACATCGGCATTGCCATCAAGTTCCATAACGACTCTCACAAACTTAGCTATGTCGCCATCAGTCCCTATGCGCTCAACACGCAGCAGTTTACCGCCAACCTCAACCTCAACAGCCTTGTTACGCAAAGATGTCCCAAGGCTCACGCTTACAACCCGCTTCAAATCACTGGCACCCCCTAATCCTGTTTCTGGGGACTTAAATCAATGGGTCTTAAAATTTTAAACACAACCTTACACACCCACCAACCTCAAAATCAACCCTCGCAAACATAGCCAGTATCCAGTATAATTATACGAACGCTGTCCCACAACTGGCTTTTATGCTTACCTTGTTGGATGTCATAGATGGGGAATACTTACAACACTTACCAGTGGGATGGAATCCCATCGGGTATTCGTTGCGTGCCTTGCACAAGTGGTTAACCCTGCAAACTTTTTGACTCAGCTTAATCGCCAAGAAAAGCAGTGTTCACTTCGCACCTACTTTGGAGCAACATAAATCTTTCCGTCCCTTACTTCCCATCCCCTTATCCCCGCCTGCTTTGCAAGCCAGTAAAATGGAACCCAAGCAACTCCATTCTCTTCAAAAGGAGCATAAGCCATGTCATCAACCTCACCTTTGATGTTTCTGGCAAAAGGTCTACCCATCAAAGACATAAGCCCTTTTTCACCAATTTGCGCCCCTGTTCTCTTGCCTGTTTTTGGGTTGACTTTGTATCGGAAAGGAAGCCCCAAAACTTTGCAAGCATCATCAAGTGGGACTAAGATGAAGTAGTCCTCTTCACGAAAACTCAAAGCCAACGGTCGCCATGTGTTCTTTGTTATCACTGTTTCTCTCAAATAGCCACTTGGATGTGGTAGAAGGTAGGCTCTTGAAACAGCATCTTGATCAAAACCTAATTTACGAAGGTTCTTTGCCCATCGTGCAAAACCCTCAGTGTCTCCTATGGCTGCGTAACAGCGAGCAATCAAGTAGGATGGGAAAACACTTTCAATCGCCATCGTAAAGAGAAATCCTCCTTCAAGAGTCCGACCAAGCACTTCACTTTTGTCATATGGGTTTGGAATTTTCCCTTTCACTGCTCTCTTCACCCAACTTGGAAACCATTTCGCCTGAACATCACCATACTTGCTATACACTTCGTTAGCAATGTCAATTGCCCTTTCATACCAACCTTGAACATAGCAAGCATATGCCTCTTTCAACTTCCGTTCCGCTTCAGCATTCGCTTTCGGTAACTTCAATGTTCTCCCACCTGGTGGCGATGAAGTGGATGTGCTTATGAACATCGCTCCAACAAAGATGACTAAAAGTAACCCTTTCTGTTCGCCCTTGATCATTTCTCACCACCTCTTTTGGGGATTTAAATGCCATAACTTTCGGCAATCTGGATTTGAGTCACAAAATTCATTGGGTGCGAACACAATCCAATCATCCGCATTTCTTGGGGCAATAGGTTCTCCATTTTGCCAAATCCAATGCTCCTCTCTTTGAGGACAAAATATCAGACAAAGTGCATAGCCACTTGGGCAAATCCTTGGAGGGAAATATGGCCACATAAGACAATCTATTGTGTGCTGACCAACTCTTCCATCCCTCCCGATAATGTGATGCCCCCTGTCACCACCAAAGGATTGGTCATTGTTGACATTTTCGTCATGGTCAACATCCCAAAGGACAGTGTGCCCCAACTCATGACCTATAACCATCGCCAAAGAAGCCAATTTATCAAATCCCCAAATTTGTCCCCATCTTTCTGCCTCATCCACATCAACTTCAATAACAGGTGCAAGAGGAATGTCACAAACTAATTCCCAATCGTTGTTATTCCATCGCACCCATCTGTAGCCATTCCAAATGGGACCAAGTGCCCAACCAAGTTTTGGTTCGTCATCTCTGCTTGGGACAACGACTGCAGCATAGACACTTCTTAAATGGGCATAGCCATGAAGGAAGTTGACGATTTTGCCTGGTATATGACCCTTTTCAGGGTGTCGCACCCAACGAAGCAAGCCTTCATTTGCATTCAAAAGCCAAAAGCCTTTATTGTTTTCTCCGGGAACACCTTGTCCAGGGAAGCCATCGTTTGAAGTTATGGCTTCGTTTGGAATGACGAAATTCCAATCGCCATTTTCTGGGTCTCTTGAGACTGCTCCAAATTTCATCACGAACATGTCTTTGACTTTAGGGTCAAAGTCTTTCCAATTCCTTCGCGCTACTAAGCCCCGATACTCTTCATAGGCAGATAAGCCATCTCCATTAGTTCCGTTACTTTGAGGTGTATCATCGGCATCGCATAGAGGATTGCTTGTATATTGCCATCCATGTTTATCTTGCCAGCAATCAGCAATGCCATCAAGGTTATAATCATAAGGGATTCCGACATCATAGTCTGCCAGTAGGAACAGTTCTGAAAAAACATCATCATAAACTCCAGATGGCAACCTTGCTTCAATCCCACCTAAAATTGGATGTATACATGTTGCCGTCAGAAACCCAAAAGCACCATAGTCCAAACAAACAACTTGCACTGTTGCATCGGTAACTGCAACTTCTGTTGCAGCCATTGTGCATTCTGGGGCATTAACATCAAACCCTTCTTGTGAGGGCACAAACTTCAAATCGCTGTCCCAGATGGTCATTGCCTTCCATAGGTTACCATTTAGAAGCAGCTGTTGATGCCATGGGCATTCAGGGGTTCCCCAAAGCAGTCCTTCATCGTAGGCACAGTAAGGAAATAGCGGGCACATAACCTGAATGTTGCATACTTCACCGTAGCCTCCACAACAAGCGTTTAAGCAAAAGCTTGGCTCTTTAGACGCATAAAGGTGAAACATAATAATCCCTGCCAAAGAGTTGCAACGGTGGTCAACGGTTGGACGAATTTGAGCAGTGAAATAGAGTGTGTCCCAAATTTTTGGGCGCCAACCTTCAGGACAGTGGTTAGTAATCCAAAACTCCCAAACAGTCATCTTCCATGGGTCACCAACTGTTTCATCATCGTCATAAGTAGGCATACCTGAATACATGCCTATCGGAATGTCATCCAAAATTGGTGCTATCTTCAAAATCCCTACAAAATCCGGTCTTGGTCGGTAGCAGTTCACCTGTCCCGGGTCGTTGACAGGGTGAAAAGAATAACCATCAGGCGTATAACCGAATTCCCCACCCGCATCATTTCCATTCCCATCAATTGCCACCCACCCAACAATGACTACAGTGTTCTCTTCAATTCCCCAGGGCGTAATGTCGTAATCAATAGCGGATGTTGGTTGGAGTTCATAAATCAGTTGAGCACGACGGGAGTATTCAAGGTAAGTATGGGTGGGTGGATGGTAGACATAGCAACTTCCACCGATAGGTGGGTCATAGACTTGTGCATCACCTTTTATAGACATTCCTAACAACACAACCAGACTACCGCAGAGAGAGAGAGTGTGTGTGTCATTCGCCACATCATTGCTCCCCCCTTGTTATTTGGTTCAATTGCTATAATAGCGGCATTCGGCTTCCGTGTAAAGATGGAGAATCGTTTGTGAAGTCTGGAGCGAAAGCCTGTTAAAACTGATGCTACTAATTCATGCCACAGTTTCATGTCACAGTGAACTACCGTCGTCTAAAGTCAACAGCACACTGTGCTCGTCTTTTGCTCTTTACCGCATATTTTGTTGGTAGCCATCTTCCCCAATCGTGCTGTGTTCTTTAGCCCGCAGTTGCTGGCGAGATTTTTAGCGCCGTTTTTGGATGGCGAAAAAAATTAATCGCCGAATAAATTCGGCGCCCAAAAATTCGTCATCAGCATTGGCTTAATTTGGCGGCATGGACAACTTAGCACCAGCAAACTTTTGAGTAAGAGCACCCGCCCTTTTATGGATTCGCAAAACAATCTGGAGGAAGCCCCATCCATTCCGATGCGGATTTGCGTTTAGCAAGCCCACTTAGTGAGCCAACGAGTGACTCGCAATTGGATTCAATTGTGTGGTGCGCTACTATGCAGTGTGGTGATAAGTGTGGATAAGACACACCGCTCAAATGTGAGGGATAGATGTGGCACAGTTAGAGTGCGCATCACCCTAAGATCAATCCTGATTGGGATTGTGTTGTCCGTTATTCTGAATTTCGTCGCCGTCCGAAACTACATCGTTTATAATGCCTACTCAGGCTTTGCCGATCATTTCAACACCGTTGGTGTTGTGTGGTTGCTTTTCATTTTGTCACTGCTCAACTTCCTGCTGCGCTCATCCATGCCGAAGTTTTGCATGTCACCTGTAGAGCTTGTCGTAGTATATGCGATGCTCATGGTCGCCACTGCATATCCGACCATGGGCTTTGGAGGTTACCTAATACCGCTAATTGGTGGCGTGCTTTATTATGCGAAGCCGGAGAACCGTTGGGATGAGTTATTGTTGCCGAACTTGCCGAAGCATCTCATCCCACAGGATAAGTTCGCCGTGAGGTGGCTATTTGAAGGTGGCGTTTCATCTCCGCCAATCTCGGTTTGGATTGCACCGCTCGTGTGGTGGACAGCGTTTGCCGTTGCGTGGTTCATTTTAAGCGTATGCATTGTCGCCGTGTTCCGCAAGCAGTGGGTTGAGAGGGAAAAGCTTGTCTATCCGCTCGCGCAGGTGCCAGCTCACTTAGCACTGCTTACCAAGGAGGGACACAGCGGCTCATTTTATCGTAGCGGGTTAATGTGGCTTGGATTTGCCATCTCGTTTTGGTTGAGCACGCATAACTATTTGGCTCAACGCATCCCGACACTGCCACCATTGAAGCTGACTAATATTGTGCAATTGCAACGGCTTGGCATCAGCTTTAACTTCGGCATAGATACTCTCGTCATTGGTCTGACATACCTAATCAACCTTGATGTGGCATTCAGCGTGTGGTTGTTCCATTTGCTCACGAGCTTTGAACTTGGTCTGCTCAATTTCATCGGGTGGAGCGTCATAGGTCCGCCACAGCCGCATGCAGCCGGTGGTCCTCTGCTTTCGGCACAGCAGTTTGGAGCAATGCTTGCGCTGATAATTTGGTCGCTAAAGGTTGCCTTAAGGGAAGCCAAAGTTGTGTTGCACAATGCAACTCACATTGAAATGCCGTCTCTGAACAAGAGCACAACCCAAACGACATTAGAGTGGGCTTCTAAGCTTGTTTCACTTAAGCAAACGAGCAACCTCGCAGTCAATGTGTTAATGCTTTTCTCCTTCCTTTTCATCCTCTTCTTTTTGGCGCTCAGTGGCATTCCAATGTGGGCTATTCTTCCATTTGTCGCTATCGCAATGACCTTGTTTTATGGCACAACAAGGCTCCTTGTGCAGACTGGCATCGGTAGGTTAAGAGCGCCTTGCGCTGCAGCACCGCTGCTAATTGACTTATTTGGCACATCGCCATTTGGTCCTGTGGGTTTGGCAGCTCTCGGGTTAACATTCGTTTGGGCTGGTGACATACAACTGTTTGTCATGGGGACTGCTGCACACGCATTTAAGCTTGCCGGCGATGCCGGGATAAGCTTCGGCATAAATTTTGCCGTCATGCTATCGGCGTGCATCCTGAGCATCCTCACGACACTTTGGTCATACCTTTCGCTTGGCTATAGGCACGGTCTCATCAACGGCTATGTGTGGTATTTTGTCAGCTCGCCAAATTATCATTGGGGTTGGATTGCCGACTGCATACAAAATCCACGCCCGCCACAATGGCGCAGAGTTAGCTTTATGGTTGGAGGGATGGCTTGCGGGAGTGCACTGATAGCGTTGCACTCAAGGGTTGCCAATTTCCCGTTCCATCCGATTGGGTTGTGCATATCGCAAATTAACACAGTCTTCTGGGACTGGTTCAGCATGGCTGTTGCGTGGGCTGCAAAACTCTTCATATTGCGCTACGGCGGGTTGAGCGCATACACAACTTCACTGCCGTTCTTTTGGGGCATGATACTTGGAAGCACTGTCGGAAGGTCAATCGTTGCACTCACAGCGCGCCGATGAAACGAAAGGGCATGCAAACTGCAGCGCGGACATTTTAAACGATGCTAAAAGCAGCATGTGTTGACAACAGTTTGCCCGCAAAATTTCCGGCTCACTTAACGCCCAATCTGTTAACTGCGACATCAAAGGGAGTCCTTTGGGACGAGCAACTCACAGGGATGAGCGGCAAGGTATGGGGGGACATCGTAAAACTCAAATATGCCACGCAATGTGCTTATGGCGATGCTCCAAACTTGACCACAAGAGCCGTCCGGGACAAGCACCGATAGTTCGTCAGTGGGCATAAGCTCTCTATCGGCGATGACCTTGTTGCTCCCATCCCTCAGGATTATGCGCGTCTTTGGCCAACCGCCACCAACGACGCCTATTACGAAAGACTTCGTCCACTTTGGCACATAGAAGTAAAGCGGCGTGTTGATGTTTGGCGTCCAAAGCTGCAATTGCTGTTTCCTGTCAGCTCTCACGGAGACATATCGCCCGCCAAAACTTAGCTCGGCAACATGCCAATATCCAGTTGGTGGCTCAATGTAATATAAACCGCTCTTTGGCAGCCTGAACTTTATGTGTGCAGGCTCATTTGGCTTCTCGCATTTGACATCACCCTCTGCGACCACTTTCCCGGTTGCCACCTCAACAACTTTCCAACGCCCTAAAATCGTATGTCCCGGCTGCGGCTTCAATTGCACCTCAAATTCCTCCCCAGCTTTACCAAAGAAATAATGCGTGCCCCTCTCAACGAACAGCGGCGAACGCTTAATATGCGCATATGCCTCTTTCAACTGCGGTATGCGCTCAACTAACGGCACAAGCTCATCTGAGTAGCTCCTCCAGCTCAGCTCAACGACTACCTCATCCTTGAACTCCTCAAGGTCGGAGCGAGCTAAGTCTTTCGCCTCATTCAATGTCGGGATGTCAGTCCGCTCATTCTTCCATGCGTCAAGCATCTCCTTTGTGATGCCCTCAATCCGAAGAAGCGATGAGAGGCGCGCATTGAACCATTCGGTGAATAGCATCGGATAGGTATGCACAATACCGAGCTCGTAAATTCGCCTTGAGAACACAACCCAATCGTGAGCTGCATCAATTACAGCCTTTGGATCAACGATGAGTTTTCCAAACTCGGTTCTTTGCGATAGGCGATGATAGCGATGCCATAGCTTGAGCCAATGCAGGTATAGACCAAAGAATGCTATGCGCTCTTGGCATTGAATATCATCTTCAAGGGAGAACGCCTCATTGACATCACGCAGAGCAAGCACGAGAGTCCTCTGCGAGAAGCGTTCACCTTTAGCCCATCGCTCAATTAGCCTTCTCATTGGCGCTTCAGCTCTACCAAATGAGCGCCTGCAAAAGTCGGAGAGGAGCTCATCCACATCAAGCTTCGGATTCCACATTAGCTTTGATGCAATATAGTATCCGACGCCGCATGGCGCCCAGTTGCATTCCGACTCGGCGTCAAATGTCGTTAAGCCAAGTTCATGATACCGCTTGATTGACTGGGCGAGTTCGTAAATTCGGCTTGCCTTTGCAGCCCCCGGAATATCCCAACTCCACGGGTATACGGAGAAGTAATCGTAAACGCCGACCTTTGCCCCGAGCCTCCTGAAAGCCTCAACCTGCTCCTCAAAGCTTAGCTTCGTGTATCGGAAACCAGTTGTCACTTGCACATAAACATTCGGCTCAATCTTAAACTTCGGCGGGTCACTGTGATAGGCATAAGCATATAGTCCGACAAACTTGCTTGGGAACTCCTTCCTCAGCGCCCTCGCAATCGTGTTTGCATAGTGAAATGTCATATCGCTCGGATTTCCAATTGACCTACAGCTCTGGCATTCGCAGTATCCACCGCCATCGTTCGGTTCAACCGATACCATGTTGAGTTCATGGCGCTTACGAAACGCATTCAATGCGTAGTCTATTCCGAGTTGGATGACTTCGGGATTGGTGATGCAAATTTGCGCCGGCTTTCTGACACCGCCAACGAGAGCGAAATACTCCGGATGGTCACCAAACAGCCTGTGTGGGACGAAGCGCTCGTATGCATGCCCACAATCAATTTGGAAGCTGCCATATTGCCTATTCCGCTCCATCCAAGCCTCGTAGTTTTCATGCAGCCTCTTTGTAGTTGCGCCCCATTCATACCAAATTCGCCTGTAGGAAAACGCTGGCTTCTGGCGGTCGCTCAGCTTCAAGACAACGCTTTTAAGCTTCGGGACAATGGTCCATATCGGGTCGGGAAAGAACCAACGGAAGCCGATGTGCTCAAGCAATGCATAAACTCCGTGCCTGATGCCGAGCGGCGTATTAGCGAGCACATAGGTTCTTTTCCCAAGCGTGGTAATGACGAAGCCCTCGTCGCCGAGCTCAAGAAGCCTGTGCTCCTTGGCAAGCTTTGGCGCATCAGAATGTAGCGCAAGCCAAATTGCATCCCCATCAAATGGTGGCTCCTTGATTGGCACCTCACATTCGGTAGCTTCTTTCAACCACATTTGAAGCTTGCTTGCAGCGTCCCTGACCGCCCCATGCTTTGCTATAACGATTGCCCCGTTAACTTTGCCGTCTATGATGAGCGCAGTTTCGCAGCGCCCAAAAGCAAACAGCGCACACAGGAGGCAACACACCATTACGAGCATTACAGGCAATTTTGCGGTGTCACATCGCACGCCATCCACCCCCGATTGAAAAATGCTGTGGCAAAATTTAACGCTGTAACGGTGCTGGCGATAGTGATGCTAACGCAAATCGCAGCGACAGCGCGGTGAAATGACGATGCCAAACAGCATCAGGCGAATGTTCTCCGAGGTTGCTCACAGGTATGAGCTTGTCAACAAAGTCATAACAATGTGCATGGATGGTTACTGGCGCAAGCTCGCTGCAAAAGTAGCATGCGCCAGTGGAGCAAGCGCAGTGCTTGACTTATGCAGCGGCACTGGTGATATGGCGCTTGCAATAGCTCAAACAGCCTCATGCAAACCCACAATTGTTGCCGTTGACTTTTGCCCACAAATGGCGATGAAGGCATCGCTCAAACTAAGAGATGTTGGCGGGATTGTAATTGTTGCGGATGTAAAAGCATTGCCTTTTGCCGACAGCTCATTTGACGCAATCACTGTTTCGTTTGGCGTCCGCAACATCTTCACAGGCTATAAGGCTTTTATCCAATGCCTAAAAGAGATGAAGCGAGTCTTAAGCGATGGTGGCAAACTTGTCTTGCTTGAGACGAGCCAACCAAAATGGCGCATCGTGAGAAGGCTATTTCACTGTTATGTCAGGTCTGTGGTGAGGCATCTTGGGGGGTGGCTCTCCGGTTCAAAGAAGGCTTACCGATATTTGAGTGAGACGATAGAACGCTTCATTGACGCTGATGAACTTAGCAGCGTTTTGATGGAAGCCGGCTTTCACAACGTCGCTGTAATCCCGCTCCTCTTCGGAATAATCACAATTCATGTTGCAATCAAATGATGAGGCAACTTTATAGCCCTTATCGGGGAATGGCTGCGCCACTTTAAGGAATTAAAGCAACCTGACCTCCTTTTGGATCACGAAACGACAGGAACTCTCACAATGTAGCGTCACCGTTTGCGGGCGACGAAATTTAAATGACAATCACGACAAGTCACGACGCCACCATAGGTTACTGGCGGACACCCTCTTCCAACCATCATGGGCTTTTAGGATATGGTCGTTGATAAATTTGAGGGGAAGCCTACAGCTTGGCGAAGTTCGCTTTGATTCATTCGTCAGGATGACAGTCGTGCCCTTCAATTCCCTCCGGCTCGGCAACAACCCAACCTTTAAAAGCGCCAACAAAATTTTGAGGGGAGGGCAAGGCGAGTTTTGCAGCACATGCCATTTCGTTAACGAATTCAAGGGCAAGACCGTGACCTGAGCGAAGTTCATTTTGAATTCATTCGTCAGGATGACAGTCATGCCTTCCAGTTCCCCCGGTTCGGCGACAACCCAACCTTTGAAAGCGCCAACAAAGTTTTTGGGTAGCAGAGTGGTTTTGCAGTGGATTCAGTTTTGGCATGCGAGTTCTTTTGAAGGCTAAGCTTCTTATATGCCTAAACTGTTCCCGCCGGGAGGCAGCCGTTATTGCGATTTTTGGCTCGTAAGTAGCCTCGCCCTCGCAAGGTAGCGAGAATCACACCCTATCAATTTGGCGAGAATACCGCCCAATTGCTGAGTGAGCACTCTAAAAAACGCTGGCTAATTTGGCTCTCGTATGCTTCATCATCAACCGTTAGCTGAAGCCAATAGCATAAATGGTTGCAAACCAATAACTCCTGAGAGGGAAGAGCGCCTTTGGTGGCTATTGTCCGCCACATAAAATAACGCCAAATGCGCAAGTCATAACAGCAGTGAGCGAATCAAACAACAATAGGTTAGCGAACCTCAAATGAGCTCCACGCATCAGTGGCGAATGAAATGCAACAAAGCTTGCATCGCTAACTTGCCATCGTCAATCTTCTTTCGGCGGTGAGAGTGATTCAACCATCCTTGTGCCTTTAGGGGGTGTGAAGGTAAACTGGCGCTGTTCAAATTTTGGGTTTGGGACAATTGATGTGCATTTGCTCGTGATGATTATCTCAATCGGCGGTAAAGGTGGTGGCATTGATAAATGGGTCTTCGTCACAGTTTGCCAGACAAAGCTGTCTTTGACGCCAACATGTATGAGCTGCTCAAATCCGTCAGCGTATGTTATATGCAGCATGTGACACTTGTGATGTCCAATGTTCTCTGTGCCGAGCAGCTTTGCCCTTTTGACATTGCCCTCCGGTTTAAACCCGCAAAATAATGCTGCAGCCATATTCTCTCTATGGTCATCCCTTTTTCCGACCGGCTTAAACATTCCCCAAGTTGAAGCCATATCCTTTGGAGCAGGTTCAACTTGGCATTGCTTCCACTGCTTAACGAATGTCCAAATGCGTTTTCCATCGCTCACCATGAGCATTGATGGCGCCTTCGTCCCTTTGAGTGTTATTGTCCCATGCAGCTTGTTTGGGCGTTCCAAGTTGGCAGTGATTTCTATGGGCACTTTGATGAGCGGCTCAATTGTCACCTGCGCTCTCATGTGCATGGCGTTAATCGCTGAATGAGCATCCGATGCCATTTTGAGAATCCTTTCAGGATTTGGACGGATGAGCAACGGGAGCAAAGCCACGACTGCCCCAAGGAAAGCCAATATAGCAGCGCTCAGAATGAGCATGCGCACAGAACTTCGTTGTCCACTTGTATGCAAACCTTTGCCCTTGCGCTCATCATCTTCGCTGCGCTCGGTTGGTTCAACAATGTCATTTGTTGCTGGCACACCCTTTCACCACCATATCGGCATGTTTCAAACTGCAAGACACTTTTTGAGCCGTCTAAATCCAATGCACCGCAAGATGCGCCTCAAATCCGTTCACTCCCACTTAAAGTGTCACCGTTGCTTGAACCTCAATGATTGTGTGACGCTACAATTTTATCACGGCGGGAAGTTATTGCCAATGTCAGCTGGCTCAAGGGGATAAATTTGGGGAAGGGCAGTGCGTTGCGATGCGTTAAAATGCAATGACAGTGGCAAGCTGTTGGGGGATCGCTATGCTCAGAGAAAGGTTGATGGAAGATTACAAGGAGGCGCTACGGCAGCGTGATGCATTAAAAGTGAGCACGCTGCGCATGTTGAGGGCGGCAATCCACAACGCCGAGATTGATAAGGGTGGCGAGTTAAGCGACGAGGAGATTATTAAAGTGGTTCAATCTGAGGTGCGCAAGGAAAAAGAAGCGCTTGAAGCATTTGAGCGCGGCGGCAGGGATGACTTGGCGTGGGAGACAAGGAAACGAATTGAAATTCTTGAGGGTTACCTTCCGAGGATGTTGAGCGAAAGTGAGATAAGGGAGGCAGCATCAAAAGTCATTGTAGAGGTTGGCGCGCTCTCGCCAAAGGACATAGGCAAGGTTATGAGCAAGCTAATGCCACAACTAAAAGGGCGCGCCGATGGCAGCTTGGTTAGCAAAATCGTTCGTGAATTGCTTGAGGCTAAACTTTCCGGCAGTGCTGAATGATTGGATGGGTGGTTAAGCCGCCACCCAAGATGCATGGATGGATAGTTCAGAAACGAGCACTAAGATGAATGAACAAGATGAGCGCTGGGTTGCCGTCGGGGACAGTGCCACATTGGCGCTTGTGCTCGGTGTAAAAGATGAGTATAGGCGCTTGCTTGAAAGCGCATTTGATGCAAGCATAATTGCGAGGGACAATGTGATCCACATACGGGGTAGATATCCCGATGTTGAGCGTTTGGCGGAGTTGCTCAGGCACATGGTTGCTGTGATTGAATCCGGCGGCTCCGTAACGCAATCCGACATCCGCTACCTTATCCGCTCAGCACTCTCAGGCGAATCAATTGCGGAGGCAGTGCAAGGGCTTGCTGATTGCATTGTGATCACAGAGCGCGGTCAAAAGATAGTCCCAAAGACAAAAGGGCAGAGGGAGTATGTTGAGGCTGTCCAAAAGAATGACCTTGTGTTTGCGATAGGACCTGCTGGGACTGGAAAGACATACCTTGCGATGGCTATGGCTATAGCGGCATTGCAACGCCGCCAAGTTAGCAGGCTTGTCTTAGCAAGACCGGCAGTTGAAGCCGGTGAGAAGCTCGGATACTTACCTGGCAACATTGAGGAGAAGGTTGACCCATACCTTCGCCCGCTTTATGACGCACTCTATGACATCCTCGGGATGCAAAAATGCCAGCGCCACCTTGAGAGGAGAATAATTGAGGTGATACCGCTTGCATACATGCGCGGACGAACATTTAACGATTCATTCATAGTTCTTGATGAGGCGCAAAATGCAACAGTCCTTCAGATGAAGATGTTCCTTACAAGGATGGGCTATGGGTCAAAGGCTATAGTCACTGGCGACATAACTCAGATTGACTTACCTCACGGGGTGCGCTCAGGGTTAGTGGCAATACAAGAGATACTCAAGGGTGTTCCCGGAGTGGCTTTCGTCTACCTTACCGACAAGGATGTCGTTCGTCACCCGCTTGTGCAGCGCATAGTCCTTGCATTTGAAGCATGGGAGCATGCCGAGAGGATGCGAATGGAAAGCAATGAGAGTGAGAATCTAAGGAAGCGTAGTGTTAGGCGAATACAATCGCGCCATGAAGTTACAGGTAGCGACGAGGTTGAAAGAGGCGAGGTTGAGACATGAGCATGGCTGCCAAAGATGCAGCGAGGTGAGAGGACTACCGTGGATAAATCCTCGCTAATAAGGCAGCTTTTGCGCAGCTATCAAAGCGGTTGGGTGAAGCTTGGAAGAAGAGTTGGCTCACCTTTCGGTGTTTTCTCCAAGGGGTTAAAGAGACCGATGCGCCATAGGCAAAGGCGCTTCAGGTTTGTTGTGGATAAGCAAAAACTGTTTTTGGGTATCATTGTCAGCGCCTCTCTATTCGTCATGCTTCTACCTTGGGACACCTTCTTGGCGAACAAGTATGTTGCTGGGGATGTGTTTGATAGGGATGTTTATGCATGGCGCGCTGTTGAATATATATCGTCGGTTGAGACGGAGAGACAAAGGGAAAGGGCAGTCAAGGTGATTGAACCAGTTTACCGATTGGTTCACGATGTCAATGAAAGAGTGTTATATGCGATTGAGGTCACTTATAGGCAGTTTCGCTCAATCGCCCCATTGAGAACCTCGGCAAGCAGGAAATTGCGCATCGCTAAGGAGAAGGTTGTATTGGCGCTTAGTGACGAAATCATTTTAACCTGCTTAAGCGCCTCACCTGATGTCCTTCGGTTGATGGAAAATTATACTATCTCACTCGCCCAGAAGGAGCTTGACAAGGGAATTAAGCCAGCCAAGACGGGAATTGATGCAGCGAGGGTTTCAATAATAAAAGCGGCGGAGTCGCTCAACCTGCGCCCCCAATACAGGAATGCTGTGGCTGCGATAGCTGCTGCTGCCATTGAGCCAAATCTAATGGTTGATGCGAAAGCCACGCAGCAACTCCGCGAAAAGATCATGCAGACCATTGCTCCGATAAGAAAGCGAATAAAAGTCGGTGAGTTGATAGGGCGAGCTGGCAATGTGGTGACTGAAGAGCACCTTGAGAAGTTGAGGGCACTTGGAATCAATTATGCCAATGTTATGGCAGCCGCACTTATTTCTATCCTGATTACATCTCTTATTGGGCTGAGCATTCAATGCTCCCTGGTGAGAACTCTTAGCGCACACGGCAAAAGCGCCCCTGAGGAGTTAGTTAGGCAATTTAGGCTGCTTGCCACCGTTTGGTTGCCACTACTCTTCGCTCACTATTTTATCTCCTTGGCTGGCATACACGAGGGGGCAATTGCACTTCTCAGCACCGCAGCGATGGTCACATGCGTGCTGCTTGAGATGCCATTGCTTTCGGCGCTGCTGTCTGGCTTTGCAAGCCTGCTTGTCGGTATGATGGCGCTTCGCGACCCGAATGCACTTATAATGCGCCTGCCCCTAAGCGAGCTTGCATATGATGGCAACTCGTTCGGAGCTATCCAATACGCTTTCCAGCTATCTATCGTCTCATTTGCATGCTCTATAGTTGGCATCTATTCAACCGCATCAGTGCACCAGCGCGCACAGCTAATATATGCCGGTGTTCTGATAGGGCTTACCACCTTATTTGGCAGGCTGATAATTTGCACTTTGCTTGGACCAATAAGCTTTTCTCTGCCGTTGGAGATACTTCTGCCATTCCTCTGGAGGGAATCCATGCTCGCTGTTGTAACAGGGATTGCAGCGCCGGCTTTGACGCTCGCCATCATCGCCATGCTTGAGAGAGCTTTTGGTTTGGTCACCGCGTTCACTTTGCTTGAGCTTGCAAACAGCAGTGCCGGTCTTCTTAGGGAACTCGCTGAGAGAGCTCCCGGGACATATCAAAGTTCGCTAATGGTGGCAGCGCTCGCGAGGGCTGCAGCGGAAGCTATCGGTGCAAATCCAATGCTTGCTTATGTTGGTGGTCTTTACCATGACATAGGCAAGTTAAAGCGCCCGCATTACTTTTCCGAGAATCAGCGCGGTCAGAATCCACATGACGAACTCATGCCATCGCTAAGCGCCGGCATCCTTAGGGAGCATGTTGAGGAGGGAGTTAACATAGCTAAGCAACATAATCTTCCAGAACGCATCATTGACTTCATAAGAGAGCATCACGGCACTTCGCTTATGCAATTCTTCTACAGCAAAGCCTTACGAAACAATGGGCGCAAGGACGAGGTCCAAGAGGATGGATACCGCTACCCAGGTCCAAAGCCCAGGTCAAAAGAGACAGCACTTGTTATGCTCGCCGACGCTGTTGAAGCCGCAGTTAGCTCCATGCCGGATGAAAGCTTCAGAACGCCAGAAGGATGGGAGAGGGTTGAAAAGATGGTTGACAAAGTCATTGACGGCAAAATTGAGGACGGTCAGTTAGATGAGTCTCCGTTGAGCTATGGTGAGATAACAAAGATACGGGAGATCTTCAAGGAACACCTCCGCGTTAGCAGGCTGCAGCGAATTCAATACCCCGAAATGCCATAATGAACTTCACTATCCACTCAAAAAGCTATCGGTGAAAGGCTTCAATGAGGGCGAAATTAAAATTGAGCACCAATTTTACGCATGCTCTTTCCTCAAAGGCTTGTTGGTGCTTTTAAATGTCTGCCCCCTGCTAAGTCAAAAAATCGTATGGTAAGACTGGTGTCCTGCCGAAAGAATCCCGAAATAATGCTCCCGAAATAATGCTATACACTTCAAAGCGTATTGGTGGCTAACTTCGCCAAAATATGAAATTGGCTTTAGCGCCGACAAACTTTGGGCTTTCTGGAGGGCGCACTTAATATGCGCTCAACTTCGGTGACTATGTAGAGCCATCTTACAGTTAAGGCAAATGTTGCTAAAGCCAGCCATGACAAAGCACCCAAAAACTATATAACCACACTTTAGTAACAACGCTAAGAGAGTGATTGAGGAATTGAGGATGGCATTAGATGGTAAGCCCTATATTCCCGTTGCTCTCCTACCTAATCCTCCTTAGCAGCCCGAGCGGTTACAATTCTCCTTAACAGCCCGAAGTGAAGGAATTTGTCTTACCGCTGCAGTCTAAAAGTGGCGCTTGCCTTCCTGCCAGTAAGAACATCCTTAGCTAAAATCTGCCACTTTCCCAATTGGTCATTGAATGCGATTGGCAGCGATGTTTTGAATAAAGCCCCATTTCCGTATACAGTTCGGGCATAATGCCTCCGCTCTTTTCCATCAGGTCCCAGAACTTTTATCCTGATCAAATGCCCCTGCGGCTGATGCTCATTTGGAGCTACGATTAAAACTTCTATTGGCAATGGTCTTCCCAAAGTTGACTTAGTCGTGACCGATAATTTGATGCGCTCAACTGGATATGGAATTAGTGAATACAAGTTTGCCCGTCCGGGTGTAAGTTGAACGGGCAAAGACAAGACAGCGCCTCTTGGAGATAGCTCCGGCTTTCTAATGTCATAAACGAAACTCCTTCTTCTAAGCAATAATTTCGCTTTTATAGGCTTTTCACGCTGCCCGTAGGGCTGCAAAAGGACTCCAATTATTTTCGCTTTTCCTCTTTTGAACCGAACTATTCGGCACCTCTGGACTCTATTTCCAAACTCATCAACAACCTGAACTTGAGTTGAAACTCCAGCAGCCGAGAGGAATGCCCATATTAAATCCTGAAAAGCCCGTGCACTTTCGTATTGCCGAGACTTAGTGTAATGTGAGATTGAAAAATTTAGGAGAACTGTCAGTCCCTTGCCACTCCTATTTACGATCACAACGGGCGTGCCATCTGCATTCCCCAATGCGTTACCGTTAACAATCTTAATTCCGGGATCTGCAATTACATCCGTGAGATTTATCTCCTTTAGCACAATCTCCCGTAAGTTTAGCTTAAATTTACCGGATATTTTTGCCCAAGAAGGCTTAATTTTCCCCTCTGCATTTTCAACCCTTCTTATACCGAACAATTCGTCAAGAAGCCCTTTACCCAAAGGTTTGCAATTTTCATCCATAACCCCCGGTCTTAAATCGGCGATAAGCAATCCACCCTTCTCAACGAATTTCCGGAATTCTTCGGCTTCCTTTCTTGAAATCGCTTGACTATAAGGCAGGATCAAAACCTTGATATCGCCTGTTTTTAGTCTTCCTCTCTCAATCTCTGAGCGTGGCAAATAAAAATGCTGAACACCCAAATCGTTGAGCAGCCACAAAAAGCCATCATTTGCGGAAGAATAGTCGGTGATTGTGCTCTCAAGTTGGCTGGCGTGAACACAGGATTGAGAATAATGTAGCGCAACACCATCGTAGTCATAATCGCTAACGCTGATAAGTTGTCCGATCCCATCAACTATTTCCCGAAAGTCTTCAATGAACCATTTTGCCCAGTAAGCCAAAGAAAGGTCGGTGTTAAAGATACCCTCAGCAGTGTTTATTGCAAAGTATTGGATGAGCGTATTACCATCAAGGACGGTTTCCCATAGAAAATTAGGAAGAATAATTGGGTTATGTCGCTGGCTGCGATAGCCACCGAACCAGTTGCCTCGCAATAGCTGGCGAGGTGCAAGTGAACGAAGCAAAGTGTTGTATTGCAAACTTCTGTAAGGTCCCCAGAATTCCAATTTTGCAATGGTAAGCTCCAAATCACCCGGCTCTGAGCCTTCTGCACCAACTTTTGCCCTTTTATCCACTTTCTTTATTGCGTCTGCAAGCAAGTGATGAGCTTGCGCATAAATTGCTTCTCGGAAAGATTCAGTGTCGTGGAATTGAACATAACGCCTTTTTTTCTTGGCTTCACTCAACGAAATAGGTTCAGCTTCTTCAAAAGAAGTAAAATTGCTTCCCCATGCCTCATTTAGGGCTTCCAGTGTTTTGTATTTTTTTCTCAGGAAATCCAAAAAATCGCTTTTATGTTCCGGTTTGAAGCCGAGTTCGGCAGGAATATAGTTCTCATCGCCTAAGGAATAAACAAGCGGTCCAAAATCCTTCACCTCTTCTGCCACTTGTGTAACCCTTTTAATAGCCTGTTGTAAAAATGTTGGGTCAGTTAATCTCTCGTCTATTCGTATGCAATATGGAACAAGCATTAGATCGTCCATAGCCAGTTGGCTGGCATTTTGCGCATCAGTTCCATCAAGGACAGCACAAAATCCAAGCTCACGGAGAATTTTCCGCGCAAAATGCCCAATAATGCCGAATATTCTCCCCCATATTAGTGCCGGATATTCCTTTAATTCACGCTTTGGGATGAAGAAAACTTCCTCGCTTTGATGAACTATGTTGTTGTGGGCAAGAATCTTTGCCCTTGCCCTCGCTACCAAGCTTAATGCACCATTGAGTGGCAATTGGAAATGAACTGAAGCAGCACCTTTTTGGATTGGATACTCTTTAATCGCAAAGATTCTCCCATAGTTATCAATGAGTTCCAGCTTCAACCTGTAAACTCCGCTCCCATTAACTGGGCGGTTGAAAATAACTTCTCCTCTAACTGCTTCATCGCGCTCAAAACTGCGCTTTCCCAGCTTAATTTGCGAAATTTCAACCGGTGATTTAACATTGATGAAAAAAGAAGCAAAGTTTTCCCTGCCCCTTTTACTTGTGAGAAGCAAATCAACAAAATGCCCACCAGCTTTCAAGCGCGGCATGAAAAACAAGGCGGAATTTTCCCCAAATTTTGCCGAAAGATTCCGAAAAGACCTGTGCTCAATCTCACCCCATCTGTCCCTAACAGTTATAGAAATCTGGACATCAATATTTTCGGGAATTTCGCTCCACAATTTAACCTCAAAAATTTGCTTTGGGAGTCGTGAGTATTCTATCTCCATCCCATCTTTGGGGAGTGAAATGAATCTGATTTTTGGCAATCTCCTGGCAGCCCAAAGTATCGTGCGAATTATAAGGCAGTGATAATATTCGTAGTAAGTTGGTGTCTCAAATGTAAATGGCTCATAAGGCGTTAAGCCAGGTCCCCCATTGCATGGGCGAATGTTATAGGAGATGGAATAATCCACCAAAGCGATGCGCCCTTCCCCAAAATTGAAAGTTCTTACGACTTTATTTCGTATTTCTTCAGCAGATTCAAGCTTGAAATTTCTGGCAAATGTTGTCATGAAGAATGGCAAACCATAAAATGGTATGCCATTTGTAATTTCGGCTCTCTCATCATTCGTCGGATTTTTTAGGGCTTCTTTTGGGATATCGTGGAAATAAACGAGGACTAACCCAGCACCTTCGTGAACTTGCTCAAGGATTCGGTGTTTCAACTCGGTTGATAACGCCTCAAAGGAAAAATTCCCAATTACAAAAACATCGTAGCGTTGCTGAAGTTTCTTGCGAAGCCTTTGCTCCTTCTCTTCCGGTCTTGTGTCCTGAATGTCCGGAAAACAGCCATCTGCCCTGCCAAGCATCGTTGACTCAATCGTCGTTTCACCATGAACTTCCAAGTCCATCCTCTGATTGAGTTCTGCAACTTCCCTTGCTGCACCAACGAATGGTGTGAGAAAGAAAGCTTTAATTTTTCCCTGTGAGTAAGGCTTTGCCCATTTTACATGCGGAGTTTCGTAGCCAAGATAAATCTCGTGCATGTAGTCTCCAGGAAGCCTCTCAGCAGGAAACAACTCGGAGATCATAAGGCTAAGGGAAAATAGAATTTGAAAGCGAAGCAACTTTCCCTTTATAGCCACTCCCCCTAACTGTTCGCGTTGGCTTAATCAGTCCTAATTACGAAAAGGCATGCAGCCACATTTCACCCCCTTAGTTAACAACCAAGGGGCGGGCGAATCCTACAACGCCTCAATTACCACAACAACTGTAGCTGTGAGAGTCCAAAGGCTTGTTTACCACATACTGCAATTCTCAACCAACTATTAGTATGCTGTAGCACTACTCAAGTCCCTTTTCAACCATGAATACGATCAAGTCAGCCACGCGCAACGAATATGCCCACTCATTGTCATACCAAGCTGTCACCTTCGCCATGCCGCCCGGACCGATGAAAGTGAATGCTGGATCGCCATCAACAATAGCCGATGCAGGGTCACCCTTGAAGTCGCACGAGACACATGGCTCTGGTTCGTAGCGAAGTATGCCTCCAAGTCCACCATCCTTCCATGGCGTCTTTTCGGCTTGCTTGAATGCTTCGTGTAGCTCCTCGGTGGTTATCTTCTTGCTCAAAACACAGTTAAGGTCAATGACAGAGACGGTGCCAACTGGCACTCGCAATGCCACGCCGTGCAGTTTGCCTTTGAGTTCGGGAATCACAAGGTGAATTGCCTTAGCAGCACCTGTCGTCGTTGGAACTATGTTCAGTGCTGCAGCCCTTGCACGCCTCAAATCCCTATGAACCAGATCCAAGATGCGTTGGTCATTCGTGTATGCGTGCACTGTCGTCATCAAACCATACTCAATCCCAAAGCTGTCATGCAGGACCTTACAAACTGGTGCAAGGCAATTAGTTGTGCAAGATGCATTTGAGATCACATGATGTTGCCTTGGGTCATACATGTCATGGTTGACACCAAGCACAAGCGTTATATCCTCACCTTCAGTTGGCGCCGTTACGATAACTTTCTTTGCGCCCGCATCCAAATGCTTGGCTGCCGATATTCTCGTCTCGCCCTTCTCTGGGCGCGTGAAGACACCGGTTGCTTCAACAACGATGTCAATCCCAAGGTCTCGCCAAGGCAACTTGGATGGATCCTTTTCAGCTAACACCTTTATTTCCTTCCCGTTGATGACGATTGATTCGTCCTTGACCAATACCTCTCCTTGGAAGCGCCCATAGTTGCTATCAAACTTGAACAGGTGCGCATTCGTCTTAGCATCAGCAAGGTCATTGACGGCGACCAGCTCAACATCGTCCGGATAGACCTCAAATATAGCCTTTGCAACTTGCCTCCCAATACGCCCAAAGCCATTTATGGCTACCCTAACTGGCATGCCACTCACCTCCATCATAAGCTCGTATTGGTGATTACAACACCAGCACGCTGCAGCTCACGGTGCTGCACGAAGCAATCCCAACCAGTTCGCTTCAACCAGTTTGCCAACTCGTCCACTACAGCGACAGAGCGATGTTTTCCGCCAGTGCACCCAATGGCAATCACCAAATATGACTTACCTTCACGAACATAATGTGGCAGGCAAAATTCCATCAGCTCAAATAACATGCGCTTAAAACTCTCCCCCACACTGCTCCCAAAGATGAATTGTTTAACTGATTCATCCAACCCAGTCAAATCCCTCAAGGTCGGTTCATAGTTTGGATTCGGCAAGAAGCGCACATCAAACACAATGTCTGCATCCGTTGGGACTCCATGTTTGTATGCAAACGACATGAGCTTAATCAACATCTCGCCTTTCTTCATCATCAACCTTGCAAGCTCCTCTTTCAACTCCCATGGGGATAGGCGAGATGTGTCAATGACCAAATCAGCAATAGCCTTTAATGGCTCAAGCATTTGGCGCTCAACACTTATTGCATGGCGTAAATCCTTCTCGCCATCGGTTAACGGATGACGGCGCCTCGTTTGCTTATAGCGATTGATGAGCGTTTCATCGTTGGCATCAAGAAACAGGATTTGGAATCGTATGCCTGTGCGCCTCAACTCTTCAAGTGCTTTAAAGAGGTCACCGAAGAAGTCACCGCCCCGTATGTCAATGACAAGTGCGAGCCGTTCAATTGGCGGCGCTGCCTTGCCGGCGAGTTGCAGCAGTGTCATCAAGAGTTGCGGTGGCAGGTTGTCAACGCAAAAGTAACCCATGTCTTCAAGGAAACGACTCGCAAGCGTCTTACCAGCACCGGACATACCCGTCACTATTACGAGCTTCGGTTCCGAATCCAAGCTGCGTGCGCAATGAACTTCCATGAAGCCTCACCTCATTCATTTGAGCCGCAAAATCAGCCCACCATTTTGATAACGAAATGAAGCGTCCAAAAGAGTAGGCGAGCCAGTGCTCACTCACAGTTTAATGCCATATCACGCAAAGTCATATGGCGCTCATGCATCAATAGCTTTAGCTTCATCTCCACGCCAAAGCTAAAACCACCAATCCCTCCATCGGCGCGGATGACACGATGGCACGGTATGAATATCGGCACGGGGTTACGAGCCATAGCTTGCCCAACTGCTCTTGCGCCGTTCCGAAGCCCAATTAGCAAAGCCAACCTGCCATAAGTTATCGTCTCCCCGACGGGCACCTCCCTCACCTTGAGCAGCGCTTTCCTGTGTTCGCCACTAACACACTGCAAATCAACCGGAAGCCATCTCAAACGCTCATCATACAACCCGTTGAAATAGTTCCTCAGGGCTTGAGCCGACTGCTCCGCCAACATTTTAGCCTCGTCGCTGTCGTCATGCGGTGCACCGTTCATCAGGCTCTCAACATGCTCCTTTGAGCTCGCCGGCAAAATAACCCTTGCAACCCCAAAGCGAGTTGCCGATATGCCAACATAGCCCCAAACTGTCTCAGTGATGATACAAGCCATCGCTCCATCTGCACCGTTAATTTGAATTTGATGGGAATTGCGCAGCCGAATGCAAATATGGCTTTTAAGTCAAACGCATCATCGGCTCGTATGTTTTATATGGTAATTTTTTTCCTGTAGGCTATCGCCCGCCATTACAACCTTTACAAAACGACATAACTGCACGGCTCACCTAATCGTCAAGCGCAACGAGCGCCATTCCGGCAGCACCATCTCCCCGTAAGCCCCGGGAGCGAAGTCGTTTGACATATGAACGCACACCGCATAGGTCGTGCTGCCGGGCTCTACGAGGATCGTTGCGCCTTTTTTCGGCTCAAGGGTGATGAAACGAAAGTCCAAGCGCATAGTGACTTTAAATGTTGAGGCGTTAACAACCGTTAACTTCGTGAACCTTTGCGAACTCAACGATTCAATCATGTCGCTGCGCGCTTGAAGGAGCGCAACTGATGACGGACTCGGCGCAAGTTCTATGGTGTAGTTATGCCAACCGAGTATCAGCAATGAGCCGCTGATCGCCAATCCGTTGGTTCGCTTCGCCACATAACGATAGATTGCCGGTGAAAGCTCAATCGTATGCTGTGCACCGCTATACAGCTTTATCTCGTGCTCGCCAAATTGAACTTCAATTTCGTCAGGACACCTGTTGATGAAAGTCACAAGCGAACTTGGACTGTTAGAGCGCCGCTTCGAAACACCGATCAACCTGACTGATTGTGGATGCTCCTTAGCGAGTTGCATCAGCTTGCGCCTCAGCTCCGGTTGATTTGGGTTTGACCGAAGCGCCATGGCGAGCACAGATGCCGCTCCATCAACATCGCCGTTGCCTTGATATGCCTCAGCGAGCCAGTAGATTGCGCTTGTCCAGTTGGGGCGATGCTGCAAGACGCCGTAAAGCAACTTTATAGCGTCGTCGTATTTGCCGTTGGCGATGAGCGCCCTCGCATACCAAAACTGAATTTCATGCCACCATCTCATCCTCGGTGCAACCTCGCCAAGTTCCTCAAGCGCCCTTTCGTGTTCACCCCTTGCAAGCGCGCTCACACCGCCTTTGTATTTGGCGAGCACTATGCCTAACAAACGCTTATATTGCTCACGAGCCTCCTTATGCTTCGGGTTGATGTTCAGCGCACCGCGATACCATCCGAGTGCTTCCTCCCATCTTCCCGAATCCTCCTCAAGGCGCCCAAGCCATACCATAGTTTCAACCGACGAGCGCCTCTTTTGAAGCACATTGGAAAATGCCTTAAGCGCCTCTTCGGAGTTGCCAAGGTGCAAGTGCACCACACCAAGCCAAAAGAACGCTGGCAGAAACTTCGGGTTGGCACTCGCAACAGCTTGCAGTTGCCTTACAGCATCCTCATATCGCTTTTGCCTGTAAGCGTTCAAAGCCTCCTCATACCCAGCTGGAAATAGCATTTTCCTGGCTCTCTCAGCTCGCAGCTTCGCAAGCCACTTTCTTGTCTCAGTTGAGTTTGGCTTCTTTGCGAGCACTGTCTTCCATTGCTCTTCGGCTGCATCCAGATCGCCTTTGAGGTAATAGCACATGCCGAGCCAAAAGCGAGCTGCAAGCAATTTTGGATCCGACGAAACCGCCCCCTTTAACTTCTCAATGGCTGCATCGTAATCCTTTGAGCGGTATGCGTTAAGACCATCCTCAAGCTGCTTTATTGCTGATGGCTTTGCCTGCGCAGCTGGCAATGCCTCTGCAATGACGAGTAGCGCGGCGAAAAGGAGGACATGCAACCTAACCAACACCAAATGTTTTGAGCGCACCTTAGCTCACCCCCGCCACCGCAAAATTTATTTGCCAAGCAGCTCCAATTTTTGAGCCTACATGAAACGCTTAAGCTAATTATGGTGCCGATATGCTTTGGCGCTTCGCTTGAATTTGTATGCCAGCCACAAGCCAGCAACAAAGCCGGCAATGTGTGCCCACCATGCAATATTTGATTGGATGCCGAGACTCAAAGTTCGCAGGGCGTTGAGCAGCTGCAGCACAAACCAATATGGAAGGACAATAGCAGCCGGCAGCCAGATAATTCCAAACACCCACCTCGGAAGCTGTATGCCAACGAGTGCCGATGGCACTGCAAGAAACAGCCCAAACAGCGCCACCGGAAGTATGAATATGAGCACCCAACTGCCCGGAAATAACAACAAGTAGGCGCCCAGTATCCCGGCAACGGCACCGCTTGCACCCACAACCGGCACTGCCGATTTTGCGTTCACCAGAGAGTGTCCAATGCCAGATGCAAGCCCGCTAATCATGTAAAGCAGCAAGAAACGACCTACGCCAATACGACCCTCAACTGCTCTCCCGAAAACCCAGAGGAAGAGCATGTTGGAAAGCAAATGAAATAGGTCAGTGTGCATGAACATGAAACTGATAAGTGGCACTATGCCGTCTCCGAAAGCATTGTTTAACCATGCCCTTATGCTCAGCAGGCGAGCCGGGACAAGACCGAAGCGAAAAAGCTCATGATGCGGCTCATTAGTGAGCGAGCGCATCGCCAGCCAGATGAAGATAGCCACATTGATGAATGCCATCATGAATGTGATGTATGATTGCGTGCGCATCCTTGTCCCGACATCATCAATCAAAGGTATCATAACTCATTCACCCGCAACTGCGATGGTAAACCTCAGCAGCTGCAAAATGAGGACGCTTAAAATCCCCCACCATAAATGCAACAGCTTCACAGTTCCCGACCAACCCGTCGGTCATTGCCAACCCTCAATTTTGATCCGACGAGTTTAAATCGCCAATGAGGGCAATGCGCACATTAAAGACGCACAAGATGACACCATGTCTGGTCTGCGCGCAGTCAACTCAATCGTCGCGAGATCGGCTCGGCAAGTAGTTCACAATGTTTCGTGTTACAATTTTTGAATTGGTGTGACGAAAACGGGTGCAGCGGAGTGAGCCAAATGCGCTTCAACCAGAGAGAAGTCGTCGTTGGCGGGCTGTTCTGCGCTATAGGTGTCATATTGCCTGTGCTCTTTCATGCTGTCGGGCTCGGAAGGTCATTCCTTCCGATGCACCTTCCCATCCTGGCGCTCGGGTTGCTAACCTCACCTTTGGTGGCTGCATGCGGTGGTTTCATCACACCGCTTGCATCCTTATTCCTGACCGGTATGCCGCCGCTCCCAACAGCGCTGCTAATGGCTGTTGAACTCCCTGTGCTCGGCGCCTCGGCATCGTTCTTTCGCCATCGGCTTCGCTTACCGTTGCTTTTGTGCGTCATAAGCGCGATTGCTGCAAGGTGCCTCGCTGACATTGTGCTTGCATACACCTTTGCTCCTCTGCTCCAACTACCGCCGGGGGCATTTGGAATTGCATCAATACTTGTCGGGTTGCCCGGGATTGTATTGCAAGTTGTGGCGGTCCCGCCAATCGTATTGCTTATAGAGCGCTCAAGGGGGATTGAGCAAGATGAGCGAGGATGAACTTGAGCTTGCAAGGTCGTTTCACGGTCACTTAGGTCCGTTCCTTGCCCTGGGCATGCTCATCGGAGTTCGCGCGTTGGAGTTTTTGAGGGCGAGAAAGTATTTTGGGGTGAAAGTGGTTGTGCGCTGCCCACCTAACCCACCGCAATCCTGCATAGTAGATGGATTGCAGCTATCAACTGGCGCAACTTATGGGAAGAGGAACATTGAACTCATCCCATCCGATGACATCGTTGTTGAGTTCATAAACACCGACACAGGGGAAGGCATACACATGCTCATCAGCGGCGATACCATTGAAAAATTAAAGGGTTGGCTAAACGAGCTTGGCGATGAAGGCGCTACCAGGATGGTGATCTCGTGCGGGGAGGAGCTGTTTGAGCTCGCCCAGAGGTGAGTATGGTTGTCGGCAATTGATGCTGCAGGTCATGGAGGAAAGCTCTGTCCCGAGGTCAAACTTTTGATGGCGCTGTCATACATCATCGCTGTGCTCATATCCTCGCCAAAAAATTACACCGCATGGGGTGCGCTCGGCGCCCTAATTCTGGTTACGCTTCTCGTTGGTAAGGCAAAGGCGAGCGCTGTTGCAAAGAGGTTACTCGCCATTATCCCGTTCATTATCCTGTGCGCCCTCGGCTTGCTTGTTGGCGGTTCTTTTGAGAGGTTCACTCAAGTTGTCGTCAAATCAACACTGTGCGTAGCAGCCGCAACTTGGCTTTCGTTGACGACACCGTTCAGCGAGTTGCTGGCTGCGTTGAGAGCACTTCGTGTCCCGAACATTATGGTGATGATGCTTGCGCTGCTTTACCGCTACACCTTTGTGCTCGGTGAAGAAGCAACGCGAATGCAGAGGGCGTTCACAAGCCGTTGCCCGAGAAAGCTCTCCATAAGCGATGCGAGATACATCGGTATGCTCACAGGGGCACTCCTGATAAGGGCGCATGACCGTGCCGACAGAATCTTCATGGCGATGCTCTCACGAGCTTTTGATGGCGAGTTCAGGGCAATAATCTCAAAGCGCCCAAGGTCAATTGAGTGGTTGATCCTTTTATGCTTTGCGTCATTGGCGCTTGCAATCTCGCTCGCGTTGAGGTAGGCTGACACCGAGGGGAAATTGCGGTGTTGTGTCAGCCAGATTTAACTTCATCGGTATGGGAGAGCAACATTAAAGCTTTTTCAGCATCGTTCTCATGGACGAGTATCCAAGCCTCGGCTAAGCCATTTACGGCGAAGGTGTGAACGCCAAATGCTGCGTGCGATTTAACGATGCATTGTATCCCCGATGATTCAAGCAGCGAGCGCACAACGAGAACATCACTATAAAGCCCACGATACACTTCAACCATTTTATCCTTCGCCCTCTCGGTCGTTTCGTTCACAGCGCATCAACCCCAAAGATGAGCCGCGAAATTTTGAGTTGCCACTCAAGGTTCTTTATCCCTTCATCGGCTGTGCAAAGTGGTTCCCCGACGCCTTTTATGGCTTCAACGAATTTGCGTATGGATGTGTGCATGAAGTCCTCATAGATACGCTCAGTGCCAAAGGATGTAAGGCACGAACGGTATATTCCTCTCTCGTCGTCCCTTCCACTGATTGTCACTATAAGCCCATTCAACCTGACGAACCTTTGGATGGATTCTCCCTCGCCTATGCGGCGCAATGTCAGCTGACACTCAATTGGTTCGGTGTCAACACTATAGCAGCGCAGCTTAAAGCGCACTCTAATACAGCCGTTTATCTCAAGAACATCAAAACTGCTCTCATCAAGCTCATGTGTCGGGAAAAGGCGAAGCAAAACACTTATCGGATGGGCGCTTAAGTCCATCCAAAGCCCCAAGCCAGTCTCATCTCTCCCAATGCTCTTTGCCTCCATGTGCATCTCAAATGACTTAGGGGTGCTCCACTCACCGCGCAAATCCGCGAAAAATTCCCTCAAGCGCTCGGCGAACGCTGCATATTGCGTATTCACAGCCAGTAACAGGTTGCGAGCTTTTGCCTCCTCAGCCATCCTGCGAGCCATCAAAAGAAGCTCATTGTGGCTCAGCTTCTCGTCCCAAACAACCGGCTTCTCGCACATCACATGAGCACCATAAGACAGGGCGAGCATTGTATGTTCATAGTGCAAGCTGTGCGGGGTGCATATTGAAACTGCTTCGGGACGCTCATTGCGCAGCATCTCAACACAATCGGTGTATGCTCTCCCATCAAAACCAAACAACCGGCGCAGCGCCCCAGCCGTTTCATTAAGGCGCTCCCTGCTAACACCAACGAATGCGACCACTTCGCACCCGCATAGCGCATACCACTTTGCATGATGCTTCCCTATGCCACGAGCGCCTATGATTGCCACCCTCAATTTGTTCGTCATGCAGCTCTCACCCTTGACACCGCTTTGATTCCAAAGGCAACGCGCCACCTCAAACGCATTGTCCCAAAATTGCCCCCCTCACCCTCTTGAAGCTTTCTCATGGATATATCTCCGACAAACACCTTCAGCCTCCTTTCGCCATCGCAAGCAAGTTCAATTCTCAAGTGGCATGGCGATGAGGCAACCTGTGCCCCTTCAACATCGCCTATCAGAATTAAGTTCCCGGAAGGTGAATCAAAAACCAGCAAAAGCTCATTCACATCGGTTGGCGGCGAGATTTTAAAGCCGTATTCGCAAGAGCGCATCAGGCGCAAGTTCTTATAGCTGCTCATTGAGCCAAGTGCAAGCATTATGCTATCAAGCAACAACGGTTCTTCACCGCTCAACTCAAACACAGCCGAAATGTTCGGGAGCTTAAGCTCACCACCGTGCGGCAAAAGAGTCCATAGTATGACCTCGTGCCTATCGTATTTACCCTCAGTTCTTAACCATCCAGTATCATAGCCATTGATGACCCTGCATGTTTTTGCGGCTTCGGCAAGCTTCAACCGCCTGAGGCTATCCAAGTCAGCACCAGCATTTACTGCAACTATCTGCCCATCAATTGTGAGAGCAAGCCACTCATCGGGCATGTTAAAAAATCTCAACATCAAATTCTTGCAATTAGGTGGGCGCTCAACATCCGAACGGAGCTGTATCTCACGGAAGCGCCCGCTACGCTCTATGCGTATTGAATGCTCCGAACTGGATATGATGTGCCATGGTGTGCAACGGTGAAGCAATGCCCATGGGAAGCGCAATTTCGCCCTCCAGAGGTTGAAACCAAGCTCACAGGCGCCCACAGCGTCAAAATGCGCCCCATCTAACTTTAAGGTCTCGTCAAGCCTTGCCTCGTCCTCCGGGATGCATCCCGCATGCGCTTCAAATTCAAACGCTCTATAGCCGATGCAAATTGTGGCTTTCAATTCGGGCTTCCTCGCATAGCCCCTGACACAGGCTATCTCATCAACCATGTTCACATCCGTGATGAGAAAGTTGGATGCCGCAATGTGAGTTTCTGCCCCCGGTGGGATTGAGATAGCACACCAGTGTTTTGGCGGGAGTTCAAGCGAGATGACCATGCACATTGACCCGTATGAATCAACCTCGTCCTCAACAACGGCATAATGCAGGTGGCGCTTTGGGCACTCGGGGCAATGCGTGCTCCAGACAACCACTCTACCAACGCACCTGACTCTGAGGCGAAATTCAGCTATCTCATCCGACTCATTCCATGTGAGCACTATCGGGGTCTCCTCAAACCACCTAAGCATAGTTTTTATGCTCGTATGGTGCGTCTCAGCCATTGAACGAATTGACAGAGAGAGCATTCGGTGCACCATCAGAGCGCTTTCCACTTTATCAGGGCAGATGCGCCAGTCAAACATACCGAGGCAACCACCATCTGCACTCTGATATGTCACAGGGCTTAAATCATCAAGCGGCATGTCAAATTCCCTTGCATACGCAAACCTTGCCTCATAGCTCCGTGAACATGATTGCACCCACTTTAGCAGATTTGTTTCAGGGGTAATTTCAGGCGGCGATGGTGGCGGTCCAACCAAGAAAATGCTTCCGCCAGCATTATGGAGTTGCGAGAGCGCCATCCAAGCAGCCTTCGAAAGCCCCCTTGGTGTTGGCAAGATGACGGCTGTATAACATCCACCCCTGATGCGCAATCCGGAACGCTCAACCGAAACTGACGCAACCTGCAGCGGCAACTTCTCACATATGCTTGCGTTTGCCAAATCGTCATCGCTGACCCAATCGCAACTCAAATGGAAGCGCTCAAACAGCTCAAGCAACTCTGACCAAGCCGTGATCATGTCGGCAGCTTCATCCCGAATCCTTGTCATGCACAGCTTTGAGAGCATGTGGCGCACAGTGATGACGGCAGCTGCCGGCGAATGCTCATGACCCATCCTGCCGATGTTTAGCATTCTCGCTATGTTCTCATTGACCGTTTTGCGAAATGAAAGCCACCAAGGCGCACCCGCATAAGCTGATGCTAACAACCATTCCGGCAACTCCGGACTGTAAAACACATCGCTCACAAACGCATCTGCGCCGTGCTTTGCAGCGGTGAAAGCCAGCTTCAGTTCATCCCCATCTTCGGGCGACACCCTGACCGCTACATTCCAACTCGCGCCGAGCAGCGCCCTAAAAATGCGCAGCCCAATTGCGTTGCAACTTGTAATGAGCATTGGTGGCACACCGAAACCTGGCATATCGGCATCGCGCTTCAACGCCAATCCGATGTCTCCAATGAGGATGAACGGAGATAAGGGGTTGCGCCAGCCGCTGAAATCAATAGCGAAGCACAAATTGAGCTCATTTAGGGCGTTCGCTATTGGCAGGATGAAGAGGCGGCGATATGCTCGTGCAATCCCCCTCCAAAAGCTCAGCCGAGTTCTATCAGCGTCAAGTGACGGGTCGTAGCAGATTGAACGCAGTATGCTGACCTCCGAGGAGTTGCATTCAATTGAGGTATAGTTTAAAGCTTCCTCAAAGACACACTCAAGGATGCGCCTGACAGAGATGCGCCTCCTGCCAAATCGGCGTGAAAGTATAAGCGTTGAACAATCAACGATTATGCCATCCACCAGCCCTTGAAAAGGCGATAGAAGCAACTTCAACTGCTCGCAGCGCCAATCGGCGTCTGTTAAATTGGCGCCCAAACTATCGCTGCCGTTACACCTGCGCCATATGTGGAATTCATACTCACCGACAGGCAGCAGAAGATGCTCATCCACCTGGGCGCTTGGAGTGCACAGAGTGATGCAATGCGATGGGTTAGCTACTGAGAGGGCAAATGCATACCCGCCCTTTGGTAACAGCCTTTTCCAACGGTCTTGAGCCGATAACCTATAGCGCTCATGTTCCCAAAACCTTTCGCCAAGTGCATTGGCTATCGTTTCAACGCGCACGCTCATGTGCAAAGGCAGGTTAGCAGCAGCCTGCCTTATAGCTTCCAAGGCGGCTATCAGGCATTCATTTCTTGGCTCAACCTCGTCACAGCGTATGACAACACCTCCCCATCCAGCTTCGTTGAGAAGCCGGCTCAGGCAATCCCTCTCCAGCTTTAGAGCACAATCGTAGCTCATAGCGAGCAACGGACGATACAACGCATCTGAGGACCTCAGGCGCCGAACCAACCCATCTATTTCTGGTGTTAGAAGGGTATCAGCAGCCCCTCCGGAATGCTTCATTTTGCGTTCACTCGCTTTTCCCTACATCGGTTCCAATTCGCCCCCGATGAAAAATGTTGCGGCAGGCAAATGTTATCACGGCACGATGTCAATGGCGGTCGCACTTAAAAGCGATCGCTTCAAATTGCGTTTTCACGACAGCTGATTCCATTTAAAGAAATTAAATTTGCACGGCATCCTGCTCATGAAAACCACCGCAAATACGCCCATCATACCGCCGTTGAATCATTGAGCGACAAAAGCCATCCTGTAGCATCGCAGCTTTTGGGCAACGGAAGTTTGATAGCCATCTCGGGCAAGCCACGACGCTACATCAGTTGATGTTACCTTAGTTTTTGAAAACGGTATTAAACGACCGTCGGCAGCAAGCTGCGACGCCAAGGGGGTTTGATGTTACCATTTTTGAAATGGTGTGATAAGCAAACTGCCCTGAGTGCATGAAATGCACCCGAGGCGTTATTTAAGCCGCATGAGTGGCTCATCGCCATCTGACTGGCAACAAAAATGGCATTGTGCCCACCCACCGGGCACAATGCCCACTCATTCAAGTCTTGTTAGGCTTAGATGTGCTCTCAGCCTATTCCTTCTGTCCCGATCCTTTACTCCGCTTTTCCCTTATTGCAGCTTGCGCCGCAGCGAGCCTTGCAACTGGTATTCGGAATGGCGAACAGCTAACATAGTCCAAGCCGGCATCGTGACAGAACATCACAGAGGATGGTTCACCACCATGCTCACCGCATATGCCAATCTCAAGCTTAGCGTTAGCAGCCCTGCCGCGCTCAACCGCTATCTTTATAAGCTCTCCAACCCCAACTTGATCAAGCACTTCAAATGGGTTCGCCAGAAATATTGGTGTCCCATCTTTGCCCGGTATCTGTTCAAGGTAATGAGCCATGAATTTGGCTTCCACATCATCCCGTGAGAAGCCGAACACAGTTTGTGTGAGGTCGTTCGTGCCGAATGAGAAGAAGTCAGCTACAGTCGCTATCTCATTTGCGGTCAGAGCAGCCCTTGGAACTTCAATCATTGTCCCAACGAGGTAATCAACCCTTACGCCCTTCCTCTTCATAACCTCCTCAGCGACTTCAACAACATCGTTGCGCGTGATGATCAGCTCGTTCACATGCGCCACAAGCGGTATCATGACCTCCGGCTTAGGGTTGTAGCCCTGCTTCTTAAGGTCGCATGCAGCTTCAAATATTGCCCTGACCTGCATCCTGTAAATTTCTGGGAAGGTTATTCCGAGCCTGCAACCCCTGTGTCCGAGCATCGGGTTATTCTCCCTTAGCCTCTCAACTTTCGCTTTCACCTCTTCAGGATTCATCCCAAAGCGCTCAGCCAACTCCTTTACCTCTTTATCAGTGTGCGGGAGAAATTCATGCAATGGCGGATCAAGCAGCCTTATGATCACGGGAAGCCCATCCATCGCCTTAAGCAGCCCATAGAAGTCTTTGCGCTGCATCGGCAATATCTTGCTTGCAGCCTCAGCTCGCTCTTTAGGATTGTCCGCAAGTATCATCCTCTGGAAGTGCGGCAACCTGTCCTCGGCGAAGAACATGTGCTCCGTTCTTGCCAGACCAATTCCCTCAGCGCCGAGCTTGCGGGCAATCTCTGCGTCCTCGGGTGTGTCAGCATTTGCACGCACTCCGAGCTTGCGATACTTATCCACCCATTTCATGAAGGTCGCATAGTATTGGTAGAGTTGGCTATCTTCCGGTCTCATCTTGCCACGCTCAACCGATATTATCTCCGAATCTATTGTCGGCATGCTTCCAAGATAGACATTCCCATATGTTCCATCAATTGAAATGAACTCACCCTCCTTTATGACCCTCCCATTGACCGACATCTGCTTCCTGTCATAGTCAATGTATATTGCCCTGCAACCAACAACACATGGCTTGCCCATGCCTCTCGCCACAACTGCAGCATGCGAAGTCCTTCCGCCCTCAGATGTGAGAACTCCTTTTGCAGCGTGCATGCCCGCAACATCATCCGGAGATGTCATCCGCCTTGCCAGAATAACCGGCTCTCCATTCTTAGCCCATTCAACGGCATCGTCAGCCGTGAACACCACTCGCCCAGATGCGGCACCGGGAGAAGCCGCAATGCCCTCAGCGAGCTTCTCAGCCTGTGCCAGCGCCTTCGGGTCAAATTGCTCATGCAATAATTGCTCAAGCAAGTTCGGGTCAACAAGCATAATAGCCTTCTCCTCATCAATCAAACCCTCACGAACCATATCCACAGCTATGCGTATTGCAGCCATTCCCGTGCGCTTACCACCGCGTGTCTGGAGCATATACAGCTTGCCCTTCTCAACGGTGAACTCAAAATCCTGAAGGTCGCCATAGTGCCGCTCAAGCAACTGCGCCATCTGCTCAAGTTGCTCATATACCTCCGGCATGGTTGCCTTCAACTGCGCTATATCCATTGGAGTTCTTATTCCGGCAACCACATCCTCCCCCTGAGCATTTGGAAGATACTCGGCATAGAGGCGTTTTTCGCCAGTAGCCGGATCACGAGTAAACCCAACACCGGTGCCGCTATCATAGCCCATGTTCCCGAAAACCATCACCTGCACATTCACGCCGGTGCCAAGGTCATGCCTTATGCCGTGAATCCTCCTATAGGCGATGGCTCTCTCGTTATTCCAAGAATCAAAGACAGCCCTTACTGCCATCATCAATTGCTCATACGGGTCGGCAGGGAAATTGCGCTTTGTGGTCTGCTTGATGAGCTTCTTATACCTTTGGATGACCTCTTTAAGTCCCTGTGGCGGTATTTCAGGGTCATGCTCAACACCATACTTGCGCCTTACATCCCTGAGTATCTCCTCAAACTTATCCCTTGGAACACCCATGACGATGCTACCAAACATTTGTATGAAGCGCCTGTATGCATCAAGCGCAAAGCGCTCATCACCCGATTGCTTTATCAATCCTTTTACCGTCTCATCGTTCAAACCGAGGTTTAGGATCGTGTCCATCATTCCGGGCATTGAGACTGGCGCACCGGAGCGAACAGATACAAGGAGCGGATTATCCTTATCACCAAACTTGCGCCCCATCTTCCTCTCAAGCACCCTTAAGTGTTGGAGTATCTCGCGCTCAAGTCCCGGTGGGAATTGACCAGTTTTAAAGTAGTGCCTGCTCGCCTCAGTAGTTATGATAAATCCCGGTGGGACTGGCAAGCCGAGCCTCGTCATTTCGGCAAGGTGAGCACCCTTGTTACCAAGAAGCAAGCCCATTGAAGCACTGCCTTCCTCAAAGTCGTAGACATACTTACGGCGCACAGCAACTCTTTTTGTTGTGCCTGCTTTTGTCACTTTGATCTCCCTCCTCCATTGTGGTCAAAGTCAAGCTGCACCCTTCCTCGCTTTAGAATGGAGCACCTTAGGGGATTGCCTAAGCAATCATAATAACGCATCCATTGTCCAATGTTAGCTTAACCTTGCATCTTCTCAACCCAAGCTCACAGCGAGCTTTTGCGCCGCCGTCCGAGCAAGGTTATGCGCACGCCTGTTTTCAACATACGGGATATGCCTTATGATGCATCTTCCAAGCTTTGCCCTGAGCTTCTCCACCCTCTCATGCAGTGGCATAAGTTCCCGTGAGCGCACCGAATAATCCCCATTGACTTGCTTAACTACAAGTTCGCTGTCCAAGTTGACGATTATGCATTCGGCATCGTATCGCATGGCTAACTTTAAAGCCTCTATCAATGCCAGATACTCAGCTGCATTGCCCGTGACATTGCCAACCGGCTTGCTCACCGTCAGGATGACATTGCCGTCTTCATCCTCAACAACGATACCAACCCCAGCTGGACCCGGATTCCCAATTGATGCACCATCGGCATAAATTCTGAGTTCCTTCGCTGAGACTTTGCGTGCAGTCATAGTCCATCACCGCTCCCATGCACCCAATTGGCTTATTCATTCTCTCCCCAAAGCTCCGGCGGTGGACAAACGATGCGTCCACAGTTTTCGCATGTTGGGAGCGCTTCTGGGTTGTCAATCTCACGCCATGCGCTCGCCGTTAATGTCACCTTGCACACCCCACATAAGGTGCCATCAATAGCTGCGACTGCTATGCCACCTTTTCGCTCCTTTAGCCTTTCATATCTCTCAAGAACTCCGCTATCTATCTGGCTCACAAGTTGGCGTCTCCTGTCAATCAGCCGCTCTCTCTCGCTATGGAGTTGAGAGAGCCTCTCCTCATAATTGCGCCTCACAGCATTTAACTCCTCGCTCATGCGCTTATGTTCTTCCTCCTCGCTATTCAACTTTGCCTGCAGCATGTCCAGCTCTTCGTAGCCTTGAAGCGCCCTTGTTTCAATCTCGTCCTTTTGCCTGCTAAGCTCGCGCATCTCAGCCTCTATGCGCACCACTTCCCTTGGATTCCTAACAGCACCGCTGCGCATCTTTTCCTTGAGCTCCTCAAGCTTACCCTCAACACCCTTTAAAGCAAGCTCCAAGTCCATCACATCCCTGCGAACCACCCTTATTCGTTCCCTGAGGTCTTCAATCACCGTTTTATGCTCACCGAGCCTCGCCTCAAGTTTTGAGCCGTCATCAAGGCTTTGGAGTTCACGCTCAATCTCTGCAAGGCGAGAGTCAACTTGCTGAAGCATATAGAGGAGGCGCACAAGAAACATTTCATGCTCACCATCCTCGGTAGACGCTGTAATCGGCAACGATGCGTTTCCTCTCCTCAGCCAGGATAAAACGCATTGCCCATTCCGCCTCCTCATCATAGCCAGCCCTATCAAGGCACGATTTAAGTCGTTCAACAAGCTTCAACGAAGCCCTTGTTAGCCCGCAAGCTCTCCTCCAATGGGGCAACGCGCGCCTGTATTCCTGCAGCCTTTCATACCCTTCAGCAACCGCAACAGCCAGTGCAAGGTTATCTGGCTCTTTAACAGACATGCTTGAAAGAGCCCTCACAAATTCCCTCAACTTCTCATTGCCCTCAAGCTGATAGCAATCCATCATGAGCAGATACATCCTCTTTCTCTCCGCGCCCAACGAGAGCGCTATTTGGCATTGTGTTTGAGCTTCAACCAACCTGCCGCATTTCATCAGGAAGCGAGCGTATCTTTCCCTGATTTCATGCGCAAACGGATTTATGCGCAGAGCCGCTCTGAAGTTTCCGTCGGCACAAGAGATATCGCCCATGCCATAACATGCTTCTGCCAGCCCGGCGCGATAAGTGGGTTCGTTTGGGCTGAGCAGGCACAGAAGCATCCAAATGTCCTTTGCATCACTGTGCATGTTAGCTGCCATGTATGCCCGTGCAAGCACTTCCAATGCCATCTTGCGCTGCAATGGCGTCCTGTAGTTCCTGTCCAACAACGATTTGCGCAAGAAGCTTACATGTTCACTTGTTAGACCGCGAGTCGCCATAAGCTCAATTGCCACATCGGCAACAAAGCTGCTCGGCATCCTCTCCCAAACTTCAACCCACACTCTAAGCGACGCATCAATGCTCCCCTTCACGTGCTTGAGCAGCGTTTGCGCAAAGTGCATCGGTGCATCAACTGCACCGCAAACCCTTTCTGCATTCCATGCCGCAATGAACGCATCTTTGATTGCGCCGAGCCTGAGCAACACATCGGCATGACGCATCCTTAAAGTCCAATCGCTTGGGGATAGAGTCATCGCACGCTTCAGTTCAGATGCAGCCTCATCATATCTGCCCGCCCGGAAAAGAGCCTCAGCCAACTCCGACCTAAGCTGGAGTTCAAGGGCGATGTCGCGCATCTTGACAGCCCGCTCAATCAGACCCGTGTAGTGCCTTACAGCTGGCTCGTATGAACCATCAACCAAGTAGAGCCTGGCAAGCTGAAGGAGCAACCTCGGCTCGCTGCGCTTAAATGCGTCCGTTGCAATCAGCGCCCCTTTTGAGAGTTTGTTATCGCCGACCATTTCATACGCCTCTGATTTAAGAAGGGCTATGCTCACTTCATCCATGCCACTGCTTGAGCACCGCTCAATTAACTTAAATGCATCATCTGCCCTGCCTTGGCACATGTAAATCGTCAATAGTGCACCAGCAACATCGGCATCATGCGGCAAGCCGTTTAATGCCCCCCGTAGAAGCTGCTCGGCGCCCTTCCATTCAAACCTCCAAGCCTGTATTAAGCCAAGAAGCGCCTTAGCCTCGGCACAGTCTTTAAATCGCCTCAAAGTGGCTTTAAGGCTTACCGTGGCGCCCCTCAGCCTGCCCAATTCAATCAATGAGCGCGCCTTGAGCAAGCGCCACCGCACATCATTTGGCTCAAGGCGCATCGCACGCTCGCATAGCTCAACAATACTCTCGTGGTCACTCAAGCGGGACGCAAATTCGGCTGCCTCAGAGATGAGGCTCAGTTTCTCCTCCTTGCTTACATCCGATGACGCGGTGAAGGCGTTTTTGATTGCCATCTCATAATGCCGGTGTGCCCGTTTGACCTCGCCGAGCATCGCATATGCTCGCGCAAGCTCTGCGTGCACTCTCGCGTCATTGCCGTTTATTGAGAGAAGGCGCTGCAGTATCGGTATCGCCTCTCTTAACCTTCCGAGCTTGAGCAAGCAAATTGCGAGCGCTTCTTTGAGCTTTGCCTCATTGGGGTTCAACCGTGCCATTAAGCGTATGTGGTGAATGGCTTCCTTGTGCAAGTTGGCTCTCATATATGCGTCAATTAGCTCACGGCGAGCCACATCATGATGTGGCACTATGTGGAGCAACTTTCGGTAATAGGCTATGGCTTCATTCAACCTGCCAGCATCAAAAAGTAAGCGCGCACAATCGTGGAGCAGCTTTGCGTCGTTCGGGAAAAGCTTTATCAACCCTCTAAGTTCGTCAGCTGCCTCACTCAACTTGCCGAGCTCAAAATAAGCTCTCGCCAAAAGCAGCCTTGGCTGTGGCTCATCTGGCGCAAGCCGCTTAGCCGCACGAAGGTGATAAAGCGCCTTCTCAAAAAGAGAGCGCTGGCAATAATATCTCCCAAGCTGGAGATGTATTGCCACATCATTCGGCGAGATGCGCGAGGCAACACGAAGATGCTCTGCGGCTTCGTCAACTTTGCCGCACCTGCTCAATGCCTCAATGAGTATTAATCGCTCCTTTATCCCCTTTGGGCGGAGTGAAACAGCTCTCCTTGCAACTGATACGGCTTTCTCATACTGCCCAGATCGCAAATGAGCCTCAGCAAGCGCATTTAGCACCCTTACATCTTTCGGGTGGCTCCTCCTCAACTCCTCAAGCATGTTCCCAGCTAAGTGCCAGTTTCCGAGCTTGCCTTCAACATGTGCCAAACGCCATTTGGCATCATCAAGCTTCGGGTCAAGCTTCAGAGCATGCTCATACGCTCTCTTAGCTTCCGCAAGCTTGTTTTGCCTTTCAAGTTCCAATCCGCTCTTCAGCAGCTCTAATGCTTTCTGCTCGCGCTCAGTTGCGCCTTCGTGGATAATGCCGCACAGCGAGAGAGATAACATGGCGAGCGTCAAGGAAGCTATTAGCGCCATCATCGGTAAGTTACGATTGCGGGCAAATGATTTCACCCACTGTAAACCTCCTTGGGGTCAAATAACCTTTCGCTGCACACTTCAATTGTGCCATCCTCTCTCAACCGCCTGAAAAAACAACTCCTATAACCTTCATGGCATGCAGCACCGCCAACTTGCTCAACCTTGATTAGCAAAGCATCAGCGTCACAGTCAAAGCGAACCTCTTTAACAATTTGCACTCTCCCAGAACGCTCACCTTTCATCATAAGCCTGCCATGCGAGCGCCTCCAATACCATGCCTTGCCGCTCTTCAAAGTTTGCATGATTGCGTCTTTGTTCATGTAAGCGAGTGTGAGCACTTCGCCAGTTTCGCAATCCTGAACGATAACTGGCACAAGACCGCTCTCATTAAACCGAACGAGCGAAAGGAATGTCTCGTATGACTTTTCACCCATTGAATGCACCTCGCTGTTAACCGTTCAAATAGCTCTCGGCATATCATCATCTTCACCAAGATATATTAGGAGCAAGCAAAGTTCAAACCAACAAATTGAGCCACAATGAGCTTGGCGGGAAAGTTTGTTTTGTATAGAAGTTACGGAGCTGAATGCAGTGGCGGCTGTTAAGCCGCCAGCATAGTTCGCTTTTGGCAGTGTTTACCGGGCAGACTATCGTCCACCCATATAAAACAATACCAATTGCGCAATCCCTATTGTAAACCATCCTCAAAATGGTTCGCAGTAAGGCACGAAGTGAAGTGGGGTGCTGTCTGTCGCATTTTAAATTTTGCTCCATGTTGCTTTGCAGCTCAAAACGGGCTTTGCACCGTTTACCACCCCACATTATTGCGCCTCATCCTCATAAACCCATCTAACCGTAACACCACGCTCACGAAGGTATGCCTTGATTTGCCTTACGGAATAACGCCCATAGTGAACGATTGATGCAACAAGCGCTGCATCTGCCTCACCAACGGTTAATGCCTCATGAATATGCTCAAGTGTGCCAGCGCCACCAGAAGCAATCACTGGTATTGGAACTGCCGTTGCCACAGCCCGAGTGAGCGCTATGTCATAGCCTTGTTGAGTGCCATCGCCATCCATGCTCGTTAGCAGTATTTCGCCAGCACCAAGTTCGTAAGCCCTTACTGCCCATTCAATGGCATCAAGACCAGTTGCCACTGTGCCACCATGTGTATAAACTTCCCATTCAGCTGGCTCAAAACGCTCATCACCCTCAAAAGGTCTATCTGGGCGGTTGCGCCTCTTTGCATCAATTGCGACGACGATGCACTGTCTCCCAAAGAGTTCAGATGCCTCACGGATAAGTTCGGGGTTTTGAACAGCTGCAGTGTTTATTGAAACCTTGTCAGCGCCAGCATTGAGCACAGAGCGTATGTCTTCAATTGTGCGCAACCCGCCACCTACAACAAACGGTATGAACACTTTTTCGGCAACCCGCTTGACGACATCAACGATGATGCCTCTCTTTTCAACCGACGCTGTAATGTCAAGGAAGACAAGTTCATCGGCACCTTCGGCATCGTATCTCTCGGCAAGCTCAACTGGATCGCCAGCGTCGCGCAAGTTGAAGAAATGTATTCCCTTGACCACTCGCCCCTCTTTCACATCAAGGCAAGGTATAATGCGCTTTGCAAGCACATTTACCGCCCCCCGGAGCATCATAGTTTGTCACAGTTAAATAGGTGCAGAGGAAAGCAATGGCGTTTAATGGCTTAGGTATATGTTGGCAAAGTCTTGAACTGATTATGCCACAAGCTCATGGTTACGCCAGATTGACAACCAATCACAATGCCGCAATTGCATTTTGCATCAATGTAACTGCGGAAGCTCGTTGGCGCAAATTTGCCGCAGGCAACTTGAATAACAAAGCTTGCACGAACGCAATTCCATCTTGACCTGTATCAACTACCTCAATGGGATTTATAACATCGGTGGTTAAAAGTGTGCGGGCGACTATGTGCTACCGTTCACATCGCCATAACTGCCCATCACATTTTGCGCCACACCTTAAACTGAAGATGCATTGAGTGCAAGGCAACTGTCAAACCATCCGAAGGTTGCAATTGAATGTTAGTGTGGCTGACAAGCCGCTCAATATAAGCCGAGACAAGGTGCCATACAACCATTCACGGTATCACCAATCTCATAAATCAATAGCAACAAGCGTTACGCAGCCGGCACTGTTTCGCAGGGACAAGCAACAGCCCGCACGATGAATGCCTACAAAAACGAATGATGCATTCAACTGCTGTAACTCCTAAGCCAAAAGCGTGAATGGAAGATAAAGTCAAAACCCTTCACAGAGCTACCTTCATTCATCACATTTTGCATCACGCTTTCAAATTGGAAATGCAAAATGATGTTGGCTGCCGTCTGGTAACCAAAAGATTGAGGTGAGGAAAATGAGCTCAAAAGGGTCTCTCTCGTAGTAGCCACTTTAACTTTCGTTAGCCATTTTGGATTTTACACCCTTCACCAAATCATCCTCCCGCAAGTGACTGTCAATGCACAAGACATCCAATTTGAACCAGGCTAACCTCCTAATGAGCCATTTGAATACAATGAACCGGGTGGATACAACGAACCATTTAGAATTAGAATTGGGGGCTAAAGGTGGATGTTAAAGATGAAGTGAAAGAACTTGTAGCCTGCTTTAGCACGAATGGCAATGTCGTATTCAGGGCAGCTTCATCAGATGTTGGGACTTTTGCACTTGTAGCATCAGCAAGGGCATCAGGTGGGCGTGAGTTTGCCAATATAATGGCAAGGATGTTCACAATCTTTGGGTTTAATTTTCAAACCCCAACCTATGTTCCAGAGGGTGTTGAGCTACCAAGCTCAATTGGATTTGTTTCTTTCGTGGATGAGTTGAGGTCATCAGTTTTGCTAAATGGATGGGCATGCACGGACGGGCAATTGCCTCAAATGAGATCAAAACTTATGCTGAAGAGGTTGAGCTTTCTAAAGCGACTTTGAATGTTGAGAACGTTATGACTCCAGAGGGTGTTAGCACAGTTCGCCATGACCCAAGCGAAGGTTTTAGAAGGGGAGCAGCAATATTTAAGCTGGGATTGACATCGGAGTTCAAGTTCATATTTAGCGGCAAAGCTTTCGCTAAAGCGAAGGGTGAAGATGTCTTTTCATTCTCAAGTGTTGAAGGGAGGATGGGAAGGCACTGTTGAAGGAGAGAGGCTGTTGGACTACATGGTATATTAACCCTTCTAAACCTGAACCCTGTGTTGATTTTGAGCATGCCCGTGGTATAGATGCATTTGTGAGAGCTGTTGTCCACGAAAAGATGCATAAGACTCTTTGAGAAGAAAGACAGCAACCTGAATGGGTGGATAGCGATGGAGATGGAGTGTCAGATGCAAGGGAAAAGCAGTGGGACTTAATCCGAGTCAAGGAGAATAATTTTAATAGGACTTACGCAGTTGGGATCAGTTCATAGATGGGATGAGCCATATAGACTCTAATGGCATCACGAATAATCATCGCCTTCGCCTCATACCAACTTATCCCTAACCTCAAACGATAAACCTAAAGCCTCAAGAAGGCTCTCAAACAAAGCAAAAGATGCTTTATTATCACTGCCGCTTTGCCAACCTGTGCCTTTTACGCACCACAACACTGCTTTATTGAACGATGATATACCTCCATCCCTCAACCTTGCCTCTTTAACCCTTCCATCCTCCCTTCATCCATCCCAAGTTCATTAGTGGCAAAGTATTCTTCGTCCCCTCCTTTGGAGACTGTCAAGAATAACTTCACAAAACCAAAACCACGAAGATGAACTATCCTACCTTCCTTTTGGATTTTCACTCCCCTTATCGCTACATTCCCTTTACCATCAGGGTTTACTTTCCTTTTGCTTTTTAGCCTCGCAAAGAAAAACTAGCCAAAGGAAGAAATCATTTTCAAGTTATCAAGCCCTCAATACCAACTGTCCATCAAAACATAATCATGCTCAAAGCCCCTTTCCTTCGCTTCCTTGAGCATCTCACGAAAATGTTCATTCTTTGTCTTCCCTGATATTGGCTTTTCATAAACAC
>JANXAS010000020.1 GCA_025062195.1 Armatimonadota bacterium | reverse complement strand
GAAATACTTCACACATTGCATTTCCCGCAAGGATGCACAGTGGCGGTATTATAGGCATCAGGTAGCGAGCAAAGCGAACTTTAAAACACCCAACGATGCCAAAGTAAGTCAACACGAACAGAAGAAGGAGCATGTCCTGAGGACGCCTTCTAAAGAAAGCCCAGATGACGCCGAAGATGGATGCGAGCATCAAAGGCAATCCCATGCCCGAGTTGAGATTGACACGCAAGTGATAAATGTGACCATTGCCGGTTTTAAGGAAGAGTTCCCCATGCCCCATGCGCATATGCTTTGCCTCAAAGCTTATACCGGCTATGAATTCGCGCCATGCAAGGATTGAGTAAGGACATACTATGATGAACCCGATGACGCACATTGCAACTGTCAACCCGAACATCTTTAACACCACGAACTTTGGAGAGGCAGTCAGTATGGATTCGGATTGAGAGCCACAATTTGCAGCTATGTAATAGGCTGCCAAGAGCCAAACAAAGCACAATGGCAGGAACACACCATACTTTGTGCCAACCGCAAGCCCGCCAAAGAAACCAGAAAGCAAAAGCATCTTAAAAGCCTCACGCTTACCCTGATCAATCACTTCCAGCGTCCGGAGCGCATATAGGAGCGAGACCATGTTCCAAAAGGCAAGAGATACATCAACCGTCATGAAATGAGAATGCTGGACATGAATTGGGACAAGGGCAATGAGCAGCGCAGAAAGCAAAGCGCTCGCATTCCCATAGGCTATTCTTGCCGCCTTCCAAACCACAGCGACTGTCAAAGCACCGATGAAGGCGTTTAGCAACCTGCCAACTATGTGTATTCCGCGCCAGTATGAGAGGGTGAGCACACTTTGCGGCGTGATTGAACCGATGCCGATGGCAAACAGCACGGCAAAGTAAACGAGGTAGATAAAAAGCGAACCATAGTTGAAATGGTGGGGGTTCATGCGCAGCGAAAAGATATCAAGGAAAAGGGTGCATAGCGCTACAGTGGCTTCATCCGGATGATAGCTGAAGAAGTGCCACTTGTTGGGCAAGCCCCAATTTATCCCACAAAGACGAAACACCAATGCTGTGACTAAAAGCAGCGAAAGCGTCAGGATTGCTATAACCCTTACTCTCATGGCCGAAATCACTAATTCGGTGGGGTATAACTATTATGCTATCCCAAACAATGGAGCATTGCATCAACACTACATATTAGCTTTGGCAGCAATGCATGTCAATTGTGATCGCCGTGCTAAAATGGTTTGCGAAACATCGCTTGAAGCTTCGTTCAACAGTTATGTCTTTAATCGCTGTGAGGTGTTCACAGTGGGCAAAATTTATCTCCTCAGGCATGGAGAGACAAAAACAAATGCGGCTGGAGATGTGCTTTGCGGATGGCTTGATGTTGATTTGACCGAGAGGGGTAGGCATCAAGCCGAAGCACTCGCAAGGAGATTGAGCAAAGAGGGCATAGCAGCGGTTTACAGCAGCGACTTGAAGAGAGCTATCCAAACAGCCTCGGTTATAGCAGATGCGTGTGGTGTGGAACTTCGTGTTGAAGCAGCTTTGAGGGAGATAAATTATGGTGATTGGGAGGGGCGTTCATACAAGGAGATTGAGGGCTCAAGCGACGAGTGGCGAGAGATGCTTAAAAGGCGCAAAGCCGATGCCATGCGCTTCCGTGCGCCCAACGGGGAGTCATTCATAGAGTTTGTGGAACGAGTCACGAGGGCGTTTGATGAAATAGCTGAAAGGCACCTGGATCAGTCAATTGCGATTGTCGCACACAAGATGACCAACCGAGTGATACTGTGTCATGCACTTGGCATTTCTCCGGGGCTTTGGTTCACGCTGTCTCAAGATGAAGCCTGCCTGAATTTAGTGATGCGTGTCAACGGCTTCGGTTATGTCGTCAGTTGCATCAATGACCTATGCCATTTGAGCGAAGGATAGAAAAGGCAGCGCAAAGGGGGAAATAAGCATGTCGCTGAGGAAGCTGCGCCGCTTCATCCGAATAAAGGTTATACGAACGACACTCTGGCTCAGCATCTTCTTCATCTTTCTGATTGGGACATTCGTCAGCTTCGGGACGATAAGGAGAGCGCCGCTTCGCCCAACGCCGCCAAGCATCGTTGTGAAGGTCAACGGATGGAAGATAATGCGCAACGACTTTGATGAACGCCTGCGCAATGAGCTTGCCGGCGGAAGCCACGATGTGCGCACATGGGTGTCAATGAAATACTCCGTCCTTGATAGAGTGATTGACGAGATACTCCTTAGGCAAGCTGCAAGGAAGCATCGCATCCGCGTTTCAAGGAGCGATATCCATAAGCGTATAGATGAAATCATTGAGGAGCGCATTGCCGCTCAAAGGCGCGAGTTCCGCACGCTAAAGGAGTTCATGGATTGGGTCAGGGACAACTTTGGTTCGCTGGGGGCTTACAAGGCAAAGCTGCGCAGCGAACTCCTTGATCACCGCCCAGTAATTGAGCTTCAAATACTGCACGACAAGTTGCGCGAGTTTGCTGAGCGTAAGGTCAAAGTTACAAATGAGGATGTGCGCGATGAGTATTGTAGGGTCAGGCTAAGGCATATTCAAGTCAGCTACGACAGATTCATGAAGGAGAAGACAGTGCCATCACCTGAAGAAAGGGAGAAGGCAATGAAGCTTGCCGAGGAGAGAGCAGCTCAACTTTTAGAGCGCCTCCGCAAGGGAGAAAAATTTGAGGAACTGGCAAAGCGCGAGTCCGATGATACTGCCACGGCAAACAAGGGAGGTGAATTAGGCTGGCTTGATTTGCGTCAAGTCGGTGCAATGTATGGAGAAGAAGTGGCAAAGGCTGCAAAGGGAACTTCTATTGGCAAACCAACGACACCAATAAAGGGCGTAACTGGCTATCACATCCTCAAGGTGGAGGAACGCAAGTTTGAATTTCCGCCAGAGTATTATAAAGCTCGGTATAGATGCCTCTCATGCCGCCATCAGTGGGAGGTTAAAGATGTGCGTAAGGGGAAGGCAAGCGATTGCCCCAAGTGTCACGGGAAGAAGATCAAGGTCGTATGGGAGGGCAGAAAAGAAGTGTTCAATGATGTGCGCCGCAAAATGGCTGAGAGGGCATGGCTTGATTTCCAAAACAGACTTCGCTTTGAAGCCAAGATTGAAATGATTGACCCAGAGTTGGCTGCATACAGAGCCGAGATGTATGGAGATGAGGGTGAGGCTTTAAAACTCTACAAGAGGGCGTTGCGATATGCTGAGACAAGGGAAGAACCACTCGTATTCCCTGCTGCGATATTGTTCCGTGTGGGTTCAATTTATGAACGCCAAAACAAAAAAGACCTCGCCCTTCAAGCTTACAGGAGAGCGCTGTCGCATGAGGAAGACCCCGCGCTGCGAATTCGCATCGCAAGGCTGCTCAAGGAGCGAGGGAAAAAGAAGGAGGCATTGCGTGAGCTTGATAAGGCTTCAGAGCTGATCAGCGATCCTTGGGATAGGCTTGAGCTCGCAAAGCTCTATGAGGAGCTCGGAAACAAAAGTGAAGCAGCAAAACAACGCAAGCTTTATGAAATTGAATTGAAGGAGCGCTTCGGTTCCAATTCAGAGCGCTTCTGACACTCCGCTAATTTTGTAGCTCCCGTCTGGTCTAAAGTGTGCCACCTCGCCCACCTTCAGCGCAAACTCTTTACCGGTTGATGAAACTTTGAGGGCAACAACACCACTGTAAACTTTCACCGTGACCGAACCATCTCGCTCAATCCTTGTGCTAAACTCTGTTCCACGAACCGCTGCCATAACAACAGGTGTGCGTAACTCAAATGTAGAACCTGGAGAAAGTTTCCTCTCAAACTTGGCGACCGCTTCTCCCGAGCGCAGGAAGAAAAGCGATGTTGTTGTCCCCTTCCCCTTGTCAAACGAGCTTCGCAACACCCTTAGAACGGTTTTTGGCTTAAGCTCTATTTGAAAGTCATCAACCCAGCGCAAGATGACGCGCCCGTTTTCGCCGGTCCGCACAACATCAAATGTCTTGACGAGCATGCCCTTTTTCAGCGGCTTCCTTTTGCTCTCAAGACCGAACCTTTCAACATATGCTTCGCCCGAGACGAACTTAACTACGGATACACGCTGTGCAATTTGAATTGTCTTTGTGCTCATCACAGCCACAGCGGCTAATAGCAATAACACAAAGAAAGCTAATGCCACTATTAGACGCATCTGTATCACCACCCGAATTTATCTTTTGTGAGTCAAAGGTTCACTCTAATTGTTCCATAGCCAGCGCGCCTGAAAATCAAAGCAACGGTGGCATGGAGAAGATGCGCAGGTTTTCTCTTTTAAGGACAGCGCTGTTAACAACATAATCTGGCACTCTCCCTTTAAGGGCATTCATAACGCACTCAACTGCAAGTTCGCTTATCAGCCTCGCTGCGTCAGCATCGTGTGTTCCCATGTGCGGAGTGCAAATACAGTTTGGCATCTTTCGCAAAGGGTGATCCTGAGGCAACGGCTCAACAGAATACACATCAAGTGCGGCACCAGCAATCCAACCCTCTCTGAGAGCTTTGATAAGGGCTTCTTCATCAACGACTCCGCCTCGCGAGGTGTTGATGAGGAAAGCCGTTGGCTTCATCATTTTGATCTCGCGCTCGCCAATCATCTTTGCTGTTAAATCGGTCAAAGGCACATTTAGCGACACAAAGTCGGACTCCCTGAGCAGCCTCTCAAGCGAGACGAATTCAACCCCGAGAGATTGCGCCTCTGGGCTTGGCATAATATCGTAAGCGAGCACTCTCATACCAAATCCGAATGCTCTCTTAGCCATCGCCATGCCAATCCGACCACATCCAACTATTCCGAGCGTCTTGCCCCACACGCCAACGCCCAACCTCGGCTCCCACTTCCCATCGCGAATTGAAAGCGCTGCATCAACTATCTTGCGTGCGAGTGACAGCATCAACCCAAACGCTAAGTCGGCAACCGCCTCGGAAACGAATTTGGGTGTATAGGTCACAATGATGCCGAGCTCCGTTGCAGCATCCAAATCAATTGCATCATATCCAACCCCCCACCGTGCGATGATGCGAAGTCTCGGGAGATGAAAAAGCACCTCTCTTGTATACGCCTCGGTTGAGGCTATGACTGCATCGGAGTCACACAAGGCATTGACAAGCACTTCCCCGGATAGCCTGCCTTTAGCCTGTGGGCGAAAGACCTCAACGCCAGCATCACGAAGGCGCTGCAACGCATCGCTCCCGGCGACCCAACAAAGGCGCGAAGTAACAGCCACACAAGCACTGCCGCGCATACTTCATCACCAAAGGACACCAAAAAGATATCGCTTGACAGCAAGGCGCTAACGCCACGAATTTGCCGAACAACCCGGCGTTGAAAAAACCTTTACGGCAATGTGAGCAAGCGAGTAATGTGGCAGAAAGACGAAGCCGCCCCTACGGAGCAATCCTGTCCGCCGTCGTTTACGACCTGTTCGTTGTCTTTCAGCCCCACCTGTTCTGTGTCCCCATCTGGCAGCGCAGAGCATTTGCTATGGCTCGTATGTGTTCTGGCGTGGTTCCGCAACATCCACCAATTATGCGGAAGCCAAGCCAAGCAAACTTCACTGCGGCTTCAGCCATCTTGATCGGCGTCACATCCCAAACTACCTCTCCGGCAACAAATCGCGGCTTGCCGCCATTCGGCTTTGCAACAAGCACAGCACCATTCGGTGCGCATGATGCCATGAGTTCAGCAACTTGCAAAGCGGACTCCAAATCCGAGCCGCAGTTAAACCCAAACGCATCTACTGGAAGCGCTGAGAGAACATTCACAGCCTCTTTTGGTGATACGCCCATCATGGTATGTGTGCCTGTGTCAAAGCTCATGGTCGCAATCAGCGGCGCATCGGTGATTGAGCGCACGCCTTCAACAGCGGCGAGCAGTTCATCAAGTGAAGCGAATGTCTCAAGCGCAAGCGCATCAACACCGCCTTCAAGCAGGAGTGATGCCTGTTCGGCATAAACAGAGCGCACCTCTTCCGCCGTTAGCGTTCCAAGCGGTTCAAGGAAATCTCCAGTTGGTCCCATTGATCCAGCAATGACAACGGCATCGCCAACTGCCTCCTTAGCTATGCGAGCGCCAGAGAAATTGAGTTCCCTGATCAAATCCAACATGCCAGCCCTTGCCAACCTGATCCTGTTGCCGCCAAATGTGTTTGTGTAAACGATGTCGGAGCCGGCATCCGCATATGCCCTCGGTATCTGCGCTACGATCTCCGGGCGCTTTAAATTCCATTCCTCGGCACAGCGGGCATCCCGCAAACCGAACATTTGGAGCATCGTTCCCGTAGCACCATCGGCAATTAGGATTTGCTTCTCGCCCAAGAGCTTTCGCAGATCACCCATCTCTTACAATCACTCCTCAATTTGAGTGCTCATAAGTGTAGCGATACAACAAAGTGGCACTCTCAAACCCGCCAGTTCAAAATTAGCTCATGCCCTTTAGAAGCGCATCCATTCAAAGAATGCCTCAGCGTAAGTTGGGTTAGTGCCAAGCTCAACATGCCTGACAGAACGAGCTATCAGCTCGGCTCGTTTAAGCTCATCCTCATTTATGAGCGCAAGCTTAGCGCCAATGCCAGCTGCATTTCCGACACTGTGAATCCGTTCAAGGGAGATTGGCGGAAGCAATCCTATGCGCATAGCGCTCTCCTTGGGAATAAATGTTCCGAATGCGCCAGCTATGTATACAGCTTGCAACACATCGCAGGTTATTCCAACAAGCTTCAAAAGGGTCTCGATGGCAGCCCTTATTGAAGCCTTAGCGAGCTGAAGCTGCCTAATGTCGCGCTGCGTTAATACTATCGTGGGATTGCCTTTCGCCTCATCGCCATATGAAAGCACAAACTCAACATCGTTATCTCGCTCCACCAAACGATTGGCTATCGGCGATGGGAGAAAATGCAGTTCGCTGCGGCGGCGCATCCTCCCGCTTTCATCAATGATGCCAAGCTCAAGCAATGCAGCAACAGCATCAATTAGTCCAGTCCCACATATGCCCCTTGCTGGGACATCACCAATAACCATGCAATGCAAGTCATCCGAACCTACCTTGACGGAGTAGATGGCTCCATCAGCAGCCCTCATACCGTGCTTTATTCGAGCCCCCTCAAATGCCGGACCTGCTGCAGCGGATGCAGCGAGCACTCTATCGCCGTGTTTTACTACCACCTCAGTGTTTGTGCCTATGTCAATGGCGAGTGCTGCATCAATATCCTCAAAGAGGTGCAAAAGGATCATCGCCACAGCATCGGCACCCACAAAACCACCAATGCATGGGAGCACATGCAGGACGGCATTTGGTATGGCAGTTATTCCGAGTTCACATGCTCTCAACTCAACCATTGATTGAACAACTGCAACATACGGTGCCCGCCCAAGTTGTGTTACATCAAGCCCGAGCAAAAGATGTAGCATACATGTGTTCCCGACAAATGTTGCGTGATACACATGCTCAGTTGCCACACCGGCTTCAGAACACGCCCTCAAAGCCAACTCATTGACTGTGCTAACTATCGCTTCATTCAGAAGCTTCAACCCATCGTCCCTTTCACTCGCGAATGCTATGCGAGATATTATGTCATCCCCGTAAGCCACCTGCGGATTGATAGCGGAGGCTGTTGCCAGTGTAATACCGTTTCTAAGATCGGCGAGGTAACACACAACTGTTGTTGTCCCGATATCAAAAGCCATGCCGTAAGTCATTCTCGTGGTGTCACTGTTTTCAACCGCAAGCATTCTGCTACCAGCCGTCACCACAGTGACTTCAAACTGAGCCTCACGCAGCGTTCTTGGGAGAGCGCGCAACAAACCTATGTCGGCGCTCAACTCGTCCAGCGGGCATACTGCTTCATCATCCCACAAAGCTTCGGTAAGCCTTTCCCAATCTCCCCTCTCGTCATACAGCGATGGTTCGGGCACTTTGACAAAGCGCTTTTGAATTAACGGCTTAACCGATATTTCCTTTGCAACTCCGGCTATGAGTATACGACCGGATGGATGCCAGAGTTCCTCCGGGACGAACACCACGGCATCAAAAAATATGCGTGAGCGACACGCCAATCTATAGCCGAGCGCGATTTCGCTATCGCTTAGCAGCGCCCTTTCTTGCTCCGTAGGCTTTGGTGCACCTGATGTGAAACGCACCTTGCATTTGCCGCACACCCCAATGCCACCACACGGTGTCTCAATATTTATCCCCACACAGCGCGCTGCTTCAAGCGCTGTCATCCCGCACGGCACATCCACCTTCATGCGATGCGGATCAAAGTATACGGCAACTGTGGACTTTTTCGCGCTGCCACAGTTTGTACCCGACGCAGCAGCGCTGTCAAAGCGGCGGTTAATCTCCAACCCGTTATTGCCCTTTGAATTCCCTTCCCTCATGTTCCTCATGAACTCACTCATCCTTTGATGTTGCTCACGGAATTTTCGCGGTCATAGCCACTCGCACTCTGATGTGCATTGACTTGCTAAAGGTCAAGCATGCCACGCCTCGCCGCATTGATATAGTTCATGCAAAATTCGTCCTGCCCAAGGAGCGCTTTTGAGGCAATCAACAAAGCCATCATGGTTCTGTCTGTTGGGTCACATATGACGGAATCAAGCCCCGCAGCCATCGCCATTACAAGGAAAGCACGGTTGAGCCATCCCCTTTTAGGCATGCCATGAGATATGTTTGTTAGCCCCATGACTATGTGCGCCTTCGGGAAACGCTCCCTCAATTGCGCCACTGCTCTGAGGATGGTTTGACCAATATCACCGTTCACGCTTATTGGGAGCACGAGTGGATCAATAAAAATATCCTCTTCGCCCACCCCGGCTCTCACAAGCTCCTCTACCAAGCTCTCAGCGATGATTAATCGCTCTTCAACTCCCTTCGGCATCCCGGCATCGCTCATGCACAGCGCTATAACGCGCGGGTTGTGCTCAGCTATTATCGGCAACAACGCCGAGAGCTTTTTCTTCTCGGCTGTTATGGAGTTTATGAGTGCTCTGCCGCGATGAACTTTTATCGCTTCAGCTATCGCTTCCGGATTGGGGCTATCAATGCATACTGGAACATCCACAGCATCCTGTATCACTTTGATCGCCCAAGCTAATGTTGTTGGCTCCTCCTCAACACCCACTGCAGCTGCGTTGCAATCTATGTAATGTGCGCCAGCATCGCTTTGCATCCGCGCTTCCAACTGGAGCACTGAAGCATCTCGTGAGCGCATCGCGTCGCATATGACTTTTCGTGAGCTGTTTATTCGTTCACCGATGATAAGCATAGATGCCACCCCCGCATAGGTGCTGCAGTGACAGTGCCACTGGCAGCATCAGAAAGATGCCCGCCACTGATGTGCCCATTGCTGTCTGCCAGCGTGTTAGATTATCACACATAGATTGTGGCGTTTGAAATTTTTTCGCAATGGCAAAGGGGCACTATAGCTGGCTCATGTAACTGATTGAGCATCGCCGCTTCACCAAAAGAGCCGCATTGTTACTGTTAACAAATTGTTACTAACCGTAACGGCGGATAAAGTGCGGTTTTATCTCCGCAAAATTGAAGGCGCCCCCACAAGCCCGCGGCAGCGACCCCGGAATTTTCTCCCCATAATTCGGTTAGAAATTGGTGGTTTGAAATGGGACGAAGTGGTTAACAGGGAGAGGGGAAAGTTATAATGGTTTGGTGATGCAGCTTTGCTGTCCAACGGGCGAAGGTCGGAATTTGATGGGGGTTAATGACGCTTTTGGAGAGCGGTTTGGATTGATAATGAACTCCGTAAAGGGAATGCGCTTTGATGCGAGGGTTTAGCAGATGCGGGCTGGAAGAAGTGAGACAGGACAAGGCAGTGGAATTGGCTTTTCGAAGATTGATTTTTCGGGGCACATCTTTCATGCGCTTGATGACAAGTATAGGCTCGTCATACCACAGCAGTTTCGTGATGGCTTAGGGAGAGTGTTTAGGGTGGTTATAAGTTCTCGTGACACGCTTTACTTAGTCCCGTCAAGCGAATGGGAAAAACTTCAGGAGCAGTTGAGCAATCTTGAGGCATCCGATCCGGCACGATATCGCGCCGTTGCTGAGAGGATGAGAGCCTTCTCAGCAGTTGTTGAGGTAGATCGCAATTGGCGGGTGCTAATACCCAAGGAATTAAGGGAACGAGCACGGTTGACAAAAAATGTGGTCTCCATAGGGCAGGGGAACCGGGTTGAATTGATGGACAGAGAGGTTTACGAGAAGGAAGTTGCACCTCAACTTGAGAGCGAGCAGACAAAGCGCATGCAGCGACATATCGGTTGGTAGCAGATTCTTGAAACAAACCGCATTCAGGGAGCTGTATGAATAGAGTGCAATTTGCGTTGGCGGGGAAGTAGCAAAGATGCAGATGGAATGCAAAGCGCGCTTGAACAGCGGATCGCTTTCGGCACCTTGCAATACGAATAGCGGCGGCGAGCCAAAACATCAACCTCCGCGCCTCCACATGCCCGCGATGGTGAAGGAGGTGATTGAGTATCTTGGATGTTCAAGGAAACCCGACGGTGTCTTTGTGGACATGACGGTCGGGACCGGCGGGCATGCTGAGGCAATACTCCGCGCAGCACCAAATGCGACGCTGATCGGAATAGACAGAGACGAAGCATCTCTTGAAGTGGCATCTGAGAGGCTCGCTGAGTTCAGCGGACGAGTGGTGTTAATTCACGGCGACATGAGGGATGTTCAACGGTTGCTCAGACTGTGCGGGATTGAGAGCGTTGATGGATGCCTGATTGATCCCGGCATGTCGCTTTGGCAAGTTGATCAGGAGCGCGGGTTCAGTTTCCGCATACCCGCAGAGCTTGATATGCGTTACGACAGGGCGCAAAAGCTCACCGCAAAGGACATTGTCAACTCAGTCTCGTTTGAGGAGCTTGTAAACATGCTGAAAGCAGCGGGGGAGCGGAGGAAAAAAGCAAGGGCTATAGCACAAGCTGTAGTAGAGGCTCGCGCCAAAAACCCAATAGAGACTACGGAACAACTCGCAGCAATAATCGCGGAAGCAATCAAACCAAAGGGGTGGCAAAGAATACATCCGGCGACAAAGGCATTCATGGCACTGCGCATCGCTGTCAACGAGGAAGCAGACGCTCTGGAACAAGGGATAAGGGCGGCGCTACATGTGCTTCGCGTTGGCGGACGCATTGTGGTGCTGACATACCAAAGCATTGAGGACAGGATAGTCAAACGACTGTTTGAAGCATACTCGCAGCTCACTCCAACTAACCTCCCCTCCCCCTTCCCTCCATTGCCGATGGTCAGCGGGGCTGTGAGGGTGAGGGTGCTAACACCGAAACCGCTAAGGCCGTCACGCCATGAGATAAAGATCAACAGGTGTGCAAGAGGTTGCAAGCTAAGGGCGGCTGAGCGGGTTGATGACGGAGTGCAGCCCTCTTGCTCTCAATGACTAAATGACTATTGGTGTTGGGCATCTCATCCCATGCTCGCTTAGCCGCTGGCTTTAAATGGCTCTGATCCGCATAAACTTGGGGGGAAATTTTTTGGCTGCGGATGACCAAGTGAGGTGGTGGAGATGCGTTTCAGCTGGTGCAGGGATAGCAAACATTCATTCAAGCGCGCTGATTTAAAGCAGCCTCCTCACCTATCCCTCAATTCTGCCGCTTGGTATGGAATAGCTTTGTTTTCGTGCTTGCTCATTCACGCAACGCTGAGTGCCATCAACACGCAAGCCCAAAGAGTTAATTACTACACTGAGCGTTTAACGAACATACTTCGTATGCGCCACGAATCCTTGCACCGCATCCTTGCCAGAACCCTCTCACCGGAGCACGCGGAGATTGTGGCGAAGCAATTGGGCATGCGAAAAGCAACCCTGAAAGATTGCGAGTTTGTGATGTTGGCATCAACGAAACCCGATGCCAAGAAGACCAGCGTTAAAAGTGAACGTTCAAGACCAGCAATCACGGATGCAAGGAACATCCTCCAACACGGTGCTGATTTGTCGGAGATACACCGGGAAGATTAAGTGAGTGGTGGGCACAGTGAGAGAGAGAACTCTGAGCAGACCAAATTCAAACTACATGATGAAGCATCGTATCAATCTTGTGCAGGCTGTTTTGTTGTTTGTCTTTTTCCTTGAGGGGGTTCTGCTCGTGTATCTGCAAGCAATTCTGCCAAGGAAGGCGCTATCGGGTGACCTGCCAAAGGGGTTGCGCAAGGAAATCATCATTGCTAAGAGGGGCACAATATATGCCCGTGATATGACACCGCTGGCTATGACGGTGATTCGATACTATGTCTGCGCCGACCCAACCATTGTTGAGGGGAGAGAAAATGTGGCTCTGATACTTTCGTCCATCCTCAACGAACCTTATGAGGACATACTGAAGAAACTTTTGCCGAGCGATGGCGACAAGCCCTTAAGGTTCAAGTGGATTAAGCGCGACATTGATGCTCAAGTCGCCGAGCACCTGCTCAATGTGATCAGGGGGAGAAAATTGAAGGGCATCTTCATCGGCAAAGAGACAAAGCGGACATACCCATGTGGGCGATTGGCTTCACAACTCGTTGGATTCATAAATGTGGATGGGAGCGCAAAGGAGGGAGTTGAATCCAAATGGGATGCCGTCCTTTGCGGCAAGGACGGTGTCAAGTTGATTGAAGCGAATGCCGTCGGCGAGCCGATACCGGGCGGTGAAGTTGAGTTGGTTGAACCGAGGGATGGGAAAAGCCTCGTGCTGACCATCCACCCGATCATTCAAAGGGATGTTGAGGAATTGCTCCGCAAAGCTGTGGAGCTTTACCAAATCAAGGCTGCAGCCGCAGCAGTTATGGATGTTCGGACTGGAGAGTTGCTCGCTGCAGGAAGCGTGCCCGACTTTGATCCAAACCGATACAATGAAGCCGAGCAGGAAGACTTCCGAAACAGGGTCACTATGTTCACTTATGAACCGGGTTCGGCATTTAAAGTCATAGTTGCAGCTATAGGGGTTGACAGCGGTGCATTTGACGAAACATCAACAGCATATTGCGGCGGCAAATGGATGGTGGGCAGTTCAACTATAAGATGTTGGATCGGCTCTGGGCATGGAAACCAAACACTCGTTGATGCCGTAAAGAACTCTTGCAATGTGGCAATGGCGAAATTTGCGATGCGTATTCCAAGGGGTAAGTTTTGGAGCTACTTGTTGAAGTTTGGGTTTGGCAAACCCACAGGGTGTGGTGCTCCAGAGGCGTCTGGCTGGATAGACCCGCCAGAGGTATGGAGCAATATTCGGCGCGCAAACCTGAGCTATGGCTATGGCATAATGGTTACTCCGCTGCAGCTGTTAAGCGCTGTTGCTGCGATAGCAAACGGTGGGCTATTGTTGAAGCCGACATTTGTTAAGGCGATCATTGATCCAAAGTGTGGTTGGCAATCGCTTGCTGATGGCGCTGAAGGTGAATATGTTATAGCTCCGACGACGGCTGCAAAGGTTAGAAGGATGATGGAACTTGTTGTTCTAAAGGGAACGGGCAAAAGAGCGTATGTAGATGGATACACCTGCGCAGGCAAGACAGGGACTACACGCAAGATGATTCCAAACAGGGGCTACGGTTCAGAAGTCATTTGCACATTCGTCGGTTTCTTACCGGCGGAGGCTCCAAGGGTTGCGGCGATCATTGTTCTGGATGAACCGAAGAGAAGTAAATGGGCGAGCGAAACTACAGCGCCATTGTTTTCCGAACTCATGAGCAAGGTCGCATTGCACTTGAACATACCACCATCAAACGCACCAATATTGAGCTGGCTACAGCGTTAGCCTAAGATTTACCGAAGCCGCAACGATGGCGAGAGACTATGTTTACCCGGTGAAGCAATGTATGCTTTAAAGATCGCAAAGGGTGGTCTTGATGGAAAGAGCAGAAGTCAAACCCTTAAGGGAACTGGTTGACGCACTTGAGGAGGCGGGGCTTTTGATCTCTGTTAGCGGAGATGTGGGCGCAGTTGTAAGCGATGTGATCAGCGACTCAAGGGCAGCGCGTGATGGGGTAGCCTTCGTTTGCATACGAGGGATGAAGCACGACGGGCACGATTTTATCGGTGAGTGCGTAGCTCGCGGCGCAAGCGCGATCATCCTTGAGGATGAAGCAAAGGCTGCTTCAATCAAAGGGGGTGTGGCGCTCATAAAAGTGAGGGACGCACGCAAGGCGCTCGCCATCCTCTCTTCCAAGTTTTTTAACGAGCCTTCAAAGTTAGTTCGGCTAATTGGTGTCACCGGAACGAATGGAAAGACAACCACAGTGCATATGATTGCTGCGTGTCTGAAGTCGCTTGGCAGACGAGTGGCGATGATGGGCACATTGGGCGCTTTAACAGATGAAGGTGAACATTTTGAGCTGCCGCATACAACACCTGAAGCGCCTTTGATACAACGCCACCTGCTCATGTTCGCCAACAGTGGCATTCAGGATGTGGTGATGGAGGTATCCTCGCACGCTCTCTCTCAAGACAGGGTGCTTGGATGCGCATTTGATGCAGCTGCGTTCATCAACCTGACGCAGGATCACCTTGACTATCACGGCGATATGGAGTCTTACTTCCTCGCTAAGGCGCTCCTGTTCACCGAGTATCCAAGGCATGCCCACGCAGCTGGCAAAGAATTTGTCGCTGCCGTTAATTCCGATGACCCGTATGGGAGGCGGCTTCTAAGCATCTGTGCTTGCAAAGCAATTTCGTATGGGTTGAATAGTGAGTGCGATGTTTATCCATTGAGAGTTGAGGCTGAAAGAACTCGCACAAGCATGGTGGTAAACATCAAACCGCTTGGAATTAGCTCCCTTCGTATTAGGATGCCGCTCATAGGCATGTTCAATGTTTACAATGCGCTTGCGGCACTATCGGTATTGGCGGCGCTCGGTGAGGATGTCACATGCGCCGTTGAAGCGCTTGAAAAATTTGCTCCACCAAAGGGAAGACTTGAGCCAATTGATGAAGGGCAACCATTCATGGTGCTAATTGACTACGCCCACACACCGGATGGTTTGACTCAAGTTCTGAAGGCACTTAAGCCTTTGAAGGGCGATGGGAAACTCATCATAGTGTTTGGGTGTGGCGGTGAAAGAGACCAAACGAAGCGACCAAAGATGGGGCATATAGCATCAACCGAATGCGACATCGTAATCGTGACATCGGATAATCCGCGCTCAGAAGACCCAATGGTTATCATTGACCAAATACTCTCGGGCATAGAACCAACGGAGCAGCACAAAGTCCTCGTTGAGCCTGATAGACGAAAAGCCATATCAAAGGCAATAGAAATGGCACAGGATGGAGACATAGTCCTAATAGCCGGTAAGGGGCATGAGACATATCAAATCGTCGGGCATCAAAGAATACCTTTTGATGATGGCGAAGTTGTAAGAGAAATATTGCGCTCTTTGGGGGGCAGGTTCAAAAGATGTTGAAGGTAACAATTTCGCAGTTGGCGCAGTGGTGCTCCGGCAGGCTTATTAAAACGGCGGAATGGAAGACGATAACTGAGATAGTCACCGATAGCCGGAGCGCTCGCGAAGGGTGTGCTTTCGTTGCATTGAGGGGCGAACGGTTTGACGGACATCAATTTGTTGCCGATGCAATACTAAGGGGCGCAAAGACCGTCATAGTCCAACAGATTGATGCTATCCCAAAGGATGCCGATGTGAATGTCATCCTCGTTGAGGACACACTTAAAGCGCTTGGTTCAATCGCCCATTCATACTTTGAGCATGTTGCCGAGATGTCAAAACCAAAGGTTGTGGCTGTCACAGGCAGCTGTGGCAAGACGACCACGAAGCTGATGGTAAGCGCAATGTTGTCTTCCAGTTTCAATGTGCTCACATCCCCCGAAAGTTATAACAACGAGGTTGGCATACCGCTCACATTGTTCCAGCTTGCCCCGGAGCATCAAATCGTTGTGCTTGAGTATGCCGCAAGACATGAGGGCGACATAGCCTACCTTTGCCGAATTGCAAAGCCTCACATTGGCATCATCACAAATGTTGGCAAGGCACACCTTGGAATATTCGGCTCACAGGAAGCGATAGAGAGGGCTAAGGGTGAGTTAATTGAGGCTGTTGGCGAGGATGGCTATGCAATCCTCAATGCCGATGACCCAACATTTGAGCGCATGAAGAGAAGAACAAGTGCTACGGTGCTCTCGTTTTCAATGCGCGATGAGCGCTGTCATGCATTTGCGAGTGATGTGCGCTGTGAGCTGCTTGGAGTGGCTTTTGATGCGAGTGTGTTTGGGCGCAAGTTTGCAGTCCGATTGCCGATGCTCGGAATACACAATGTAAGCAACGCGTTGGCTGCAATGCTTGCTGTTCATTCCGTAAAGGGGGAAATTGACGAGGAGGATGTGAGGGCGCTTGAATCCTTTGAGCCGCCGAAAATGAGGATGCAACCCCGTCAGCGTTCCAACGGCGTAGTGATCATCAATGACGCATACAACGCCAATCCCGAGTCAATGAGGGCAGCATTGCAAGCGCTCCGTCTGCGCAGCGATGCAAATAGGCGGATAGCGGTGCTCGGTGAAATGAGGGAACTCGGTGAGGCATCCTATGAGGAGCATTTCAAGCTCGGTTGGGAGTTGGTTGATTACGATGTTGATGTAGTGGTTGTCGTTGGCGGCGGAGCGGCACCAATAGCAGAGGGCGCAATCAGCCGCCTAAAAGATTCACAACTTAAGCGGCATATGGAAGTGATAGCCGTAAGCGATGTTGATGAAGCTGTAAATGCTCTTTTTAGGCTGCTCAAATCTGGAGATGTTGTTCTTGTGAAGGCTTCAAGGGCGGTTGAGCTTGACAGGGTGGTTAATATGCTTTTGGGTGAGCAATGATGCACACTGGTGCTTTTCATCCGATGCTGAATTTGTCCGCATATATGCTTATCCCAACGATAGCGCTATCGGCATGCCTGTGCGCTGTTTGGATCAAAATTGCAAAAACTCTCCCATGGCGCAGGGATGTAAGGGAGGATGTCCCAGAGAGGCATCGCGGGAAAGTTGGCACGCCGACGATGGGTGGTCTTGCGTTCGTCATATCTGCAGCGCTGACATGCACAGCCACCGCCATCATCATAAGGCGATATGATTCATCACGGTCAAATGCCATCTTGCTCCTCGTTTTGGTGCTGGTTTTGTTCGCCCTTCTTGGAGCCATTGATGATATGTGCAAAGGTATAACGGGGCGCGGGATAAAGGCACGCTATAAGCTTCTCTGGCAGGGTGCGTGCGGATTGCTCATCGTCGCTCTTTTGATGTATGAGTTTGAGTTGCCAACAACCTTTGGAGCAGGCGAACTTGGGTGGCTATACCTCCCATTTGGCGTTCTCCTAATTATGGCGAGCAGCAATGCCATGAACCTGACTGATGGTCTTGACGGGTTGGCATGCGGCATTAGCATCATCTCCCTTCTAACGCTGTCTGCCATATCGGTCATTCTCAACGGCACCAAACCATACGCTATATCGGCTGCAGCTGCATGTGTTGTGCTTGCCGGCGCCCTATTTGGCTTTTTGCCCTTCAATATACATCCAGCAAAAGTGTTCATGGGTGATACTGGCTCACTCTCACTTGGGGCATTTATATGCGCTGCTTCAATGCTTATGAAGCTTGAGCTACTCTGGCTGCTAATTGCCTTGGTCCCCTTCATTGAGATGCTAAGCGTGGTCATTCAGGTCATAAGCTACAAGACCACAAAGAGGCGCGTCTTCCCGATCACGCCCATACATCATTCATTTGAACAAATGGGTTGGTCGGAGTGGCGCATCGTGCTCACCTTCTGGGCGTGCACTGCATTTTGTGCGGTGTGTGCCATTTCAATCGCGGCACTTGCAAGCCGAGTTTGAGGTGAAAGCTTTCATGTCTTCAGCCTGGGCGAGCAATTTGATCGGCATTGGTCTTCCAAAAGACCCGAGGGAGTTTAAGGGTTTGAAAGTCGGAGTCATAGGGCTTGGTGAAACAGGATGCACCCTCTCGGAAAAGCTGCTAAACTGGGGTGCCGAAGTCATCGCCATTGATTCAAAGCCGATTTGGGCACTCAAAGCCTGTAAGAAAATCAAAGAGCTAACCGTGCGCGGCCTAACGGCAATTGGCGGAACTGATGAAGCTGAGGAATTGTTCGGCTGCCAGCTGGTTGTGCTCAGCCCGAGTGTGCGCCCAGATAAACCGTTTATAGAAAGGCTTCGCAGCAGGGGCATAAAAGTGACCGGTGAGATTGAGCTTGCATACGCCATGTGCAAGGGGCGCATAATCGCTATCACTGGAACAAACGGTAAAACGACTACAGCAACTCTTGTGCATCACATGCTCGAAACCAGCGGTGTGAAAGCATTCCTTGTAGGCAACATCGGGACCCCGGCAATAAGCTGCGTTGATATCGCTGACGAGACAAGCTGGCTCGTTATGGAAGTGAGCAGCTTCCAGTTAATGACATGCGAGGCTTTCAGACCAAACATAGGCATTATAACAAACATAGCTGCCGATCACCTTGACTGGCACAGGGATATAGAGGAGTATATTTCGGCGAAAGCGAAGCTGCTCAGGATGCAGCATGAGGACGATTTTGCGGTGCTGAATTCTGACGACGATGGAGTCCGCAAGGTGATGCACGTTGGTGCCGCAAAGCGCGTTCTATTCGGGTTGGGCAACAACACAGCTAATGTTAGATTGGTCGGAAAAAAGATTGTGGCTGACATACCCGAAGTGGGAATTGATGGCGCAACATTATGCACCCTGGAAGACATGCAAGTCTGCGGTGAGCATAACATCTTAAATGTGATGGCTGCCTCAGCCGCAGCGTTGCTATCGGGTGTTTCGCCAGATAGCATAAGGGGGGCGATAGCCTCATTTGCCGGCGTTCCGCACAGGCTTGAGGTGGTCGGTGAGATTGACGGCGTAAAGTTCATCAATGACTCAGCGGCGACATCGCCTCATGCGGCGTTGCAGGCGCTCCGCTCAATTGACGCACCGATAATCTGGGTGGCCGGAGGCGAGAACAAGGGGCTTGATTTCGGCATCCTCTCCGACGCCGTTAAGAGGAGGGTCAAAACAGCTGTGTTAATCGGTTCTGCAGCGATGGAGATAGCGGAGTTTTTAATGCGGCTCAATGTGCCCTTCAAACTCGCCGGCGGATTGGAGGAAGCTGTCTCGCTCGCCTTCAATATGGCATCAAGGGGCGATGTTGTATTGCTGTCACCGGCGTGCAGGAGCTTGGATATGTTTGAAAATTATGCCGAACGAGGCGAGCAATTCAGGGTAGCGGTCAAAAGGTTAAGCGGAGTGATTAAGAATGACTGAAGCGGCTATGAAAGTATGGGTGAATAGCAGCGCGCAGAGAGGGACAAACAAGCCTCCGAGACCAAAAGTGGTAAATTGGGGTTCGCACGACAACATCATGTTCGGCTCCCTACTGGTGATGGTGGCATTTGGTCTCCTTTCAATTTACAGCGCAAGCTACCCAGTAGCTGTAGCGCAAGAGCGCGCTGGCTATTTCTATGTTGCCAAGCAGGCTTGCTACGCAATCTTCGGGTGCATTCTTATGTTTGCGGCTATGTTCTGCCCGCCGACTGCGCTGCGCAAACTTTCATTTTGGTTCATGCTTTGCTGCATAATTGCCCTCATCCTTACACCCTTTCTTGGGCAAGGTGATGTCAAGCGCTGGATAGGCATTGGTCCTTTGACACTGCAGGCATCGGAATGGACGAAGATAGCGCTCATCCTTTACGGCGCTGATTTGCTTTCAAGAAGGCGTCATTCAGGGGATACAAGTTTTGTCGGTATGGCATTGCCCATGCTCATCGTCACGGCGCTATGCACGGGTTTAGTTTTGGCGCAGCCGCATTTGAGCGGGGCGTTGATGATTTTGATATCCGCAGCATTGGTCTGCTGGTTTGGCGGCATGCCGCTGCGTTATTTTGCTCGCTGCGCAGCAATTGTGCTTTTGGTGATGTTGATTATAAGCCCGTTCTGCATTAAGTCATATCAGTGGGAGCGCCTCCTCGCCCATTTTGATCCACATGAGGATCCAACGGGGGAAGATTATCAGCAACTCCGCGCCCGCGCTGCATTCATCAGGGGAGGCATATTTGGCAGGGGCTTCTGCGAGGGCAAGGAAAAGCAGCTTTACCTTCCGGCAGCACCTACGGACTTCATCCTTTCAACAATTGGTGAGGAGGGCGGATTGAAATTCACGCTCCCAGTCGTCCTATTCTATGCGTGGTTAGTTTGCTACGGGTTTGCAGTTGCAAGGAATTGCAGAAGCCAATTTGGCGCCACACTCTCCTCAAGCATCACTGCATTCATTGCCGCACAGGCAGCCTTCAGCATAGCCGTAAACATAGGCGTGATACCGACTACGGGTATACCGCTTCCGTTGATAAGCTACGGTGGCAATTCGCTCGCAACAACGCTCCTTGGCTTCGGGCTGCTATTCAACACATCGCTGCACAGAAACGCCTGCGATTCATACTCGGAGGCGATGTCACAGTATGAAAAGCGCTCCAACGATGGTTATGGCGGCAGGCGGGACAGGGGGGCACATATATCCAGCCATAGCAGTCGCAGAAGAGGTGGGACAGCGTTTGGCGGGCGCAAAAGTGGTGTTCGTTGGCACATCGCTGGGGCTTGAAAAGGAGCTGATACCAAAGCTTGGGTATGATTTGCACCTGCTGTCAGCCCGTCCCTTCCCAAAAGCTATTTTCAACCCGGCATCAGCACTCGCCGCTGTAGCAGCGTTGGTGTCATCTTTGAGGGCGCTAATGCTGCTCAAGAAGCTTAAGCCGGTGCTTGTATTGAGCATCGGTGGATATGCAAGCGTTCCCGTTGTGTGGGCTTCGCACACGCTCAATATCCCGGTTGTCATACTTGAGCCAAACAGCATTCCCGGCAGGGCAAATAGGAAACTCGCCAAGTGGGCAGATGCAATATGCGTTGCTTTCAAGAGCGCCATGCGCTTCTTCAAAGACAATGTAAACTATACCGGTATGCCGGTGCGCCGCCAGTTCAAAACCCTAACAAGGGAAAGAGCACGGGATTTGCTCGTTGTGGGTGATGAGATTCTCATGCTGCTCGTTTTTGGCGGGAGCAAAGGCGCAAGGAGATTGAACATGGCTCTTTGGGAGACACTTGAGAAGTTACTTTTGGGCGAGCCAAGGCTTATCATCCACCACATCTGCGGAATCCATGGTTGGAATGAAGCGCAAGCGATTCTTCGCAACCTTCCATCTGCGCTCAGACAGCGCTATTTTGTCAGACCGTATCGCGACGATATGCCGGTGCTCATACACGCAAGTGACATTGCGGTATCAAGGGCTGGTGCCAGCTCAATAGCGGAATTGCTTGTCGCTGGCGTGCCGAGCATACTTGTGCCTTACCCATACGCTATGGATGACCATCAGCGCTACAATGCGCTTGAGGTTGAAAGGGCTGGCGCTGCGGTCGTTGTTCCCGATGGCGAATTTGACGGGGAGCTGCTTTACCAACTTTTGAGCCAACTCATAGCGTGCAAGCACCTGCTTAACAAAATGCGTGAGGCAGCATTATCAATTGCGATGCCGGATGCAGCTGAGAGGGTGACTAATATAGCACTCGGCATTGCGCGACTTTAGCTCAGGGGTGATCCAATTGAGCAATGCAATGCTGCCGTGGTCGCAAATCCATTTCATCGGGATTGCTGGCGCTGGCATGAGTGCCATAGCGCAGGTCCTCGCCCAAATGGGTTTTGCTGTGTCCGGTTGCGATGCGGAGCCATCTGGGGCGATTGAGAAACTCTCAAGGCATGGGATACGAGTCTACAAGGGGCATAATTTGAGCCACCTTAGGGATGCTGGCATCGTGGTTGTAAGCAGCGCTATAAAAAACGACAATCCGGAACTTCTTGAGGCTCACAGGCGTTGCATCCCTGTGTGGCATAGGGCGAGAATGCTCGGATGGCTTATGAATGGCAGAGAGGCGATAGCGGTTGCAGGCAGTCACGGAAAAAGCTCAGTCACAGCGATGCTCGGCGCGATACTTGAAGCGGGTGGATTCGATCCAACGGTCATAATTGGTGCAGACCTTATCGCCAGTGGGACGAATGCCCGCATCGGAAAAAGCAGTTGGCTTGTCGCCGAAGCCGATGAATCGGATGGCTCATTCCTCATGCTCAAACCAAAGCATATCATCGTCACCAACATTGAGCTTGACCATGCAAATCATTATCCCAACCTTGAGGCATTGATTGAGGCATTCGCCGATTTCCTAAGACTGGCATCGGAAGATGGAGTTGTCGCTATGGGCATAGATTGCCCCAACACAAGTGCGCTCGCCATCAGGCTGAAAAGGGGCTTTATCACATTCGGCAAAAGCCGAGAGGCTGAATATACCATTTCGGATTTGCAGCTAATTGACGGTGCCGCATCGTTTCTCCTATTACACCGTGGGAATGCCGTCACACAAATAAAGTTGAGTGTTTTGGGTGAATTCCAGGCTTACAATGCACTCGCCGCCTCAGCGGTTGCACATGCTGTTGGAGTTAAACCGGAAGCAATATCATATGGGCTGGCTTCGTTTAAGGGCATAAAAAGGAGATTTGAGCTCGTTGGGAAAATGCACGGCAAAGATGTGCTGCTGATTGATGATTATGCGCATCACCCATCTGAGGTGCGCGCTGCAATTCAATCTGCGCTTTCAATTTGTCGCAAGCGTTGCCTTGTCATATTCCAACCGCACCGTTACACGCGCACGCTCGCTCTGCACGAGGAATTTGGTCCGGCTTTTTGCGGCGCTTCAAAGGTGTGGGTGACAGAGATTTATAGCGCATGGGAAGAGCCAATTGAGGATGTCTCAGGGAGACTCATATACGAGGCTATAAGGAATGCGCTCCCGCAGGTTGATGTGAGTTTCGTTATTGACTTTGACTCGCTCGTTGAACAGGTAGAGGGCGAAGCCGAAGATGGTGATGTGGTGCTTGTGCTTGGCGCTGGCGACATCTGCAAGGTGGCTCACAAACTTGTTGGGGCATAAGCTAAAATTAAGCTAAGATTGTGAATCGCCCTTTGGCAAGCCATTTACACCTTTTGACTTAGAAGCCTCGCGCTGCTTGGCAACAAGGTGGGAGCGTGGCGGAGGAGGCGCGAGTGAAGGAGAAGTGAGGGATAGAGAATGACACAAATGAGCGAAGGAGAAAATAGGAAGTCAAACAGCTTGCTCACCGAAGAAATGAAAATGCAGCTGACAAAATTGCTTCTCACCAAACCGCTGTTTGATGAGCCGATTGCTTTCCACACAACTATAAAAGTTGGTGGTCCTGCCGATGCACTTGTGACCATACACAGACTTGATGAACTTCTCAGGTTGCTCTCTTTCTCAAGGGAGCACCGATTGCCGCTGTTCGTTTTGGGTGGTGGAAGCAACATCATCGTGCGTGACGGCGGCATAAGGGGGATTGTCGTTCGGCTGAATGGAGAGTTCACCAAAGTCAGTTTTAACGGCGCTGTGGTGAGAGCTGGCGGTGGGGCATCGCTTTATCGTCTTGTCAACATGGCAGCTGATATGGGTCTGAGCGGGCTTGAGCCAGTTGTCGGAGTTCCCGGGACCGTCGGCGGCGCAATTGTGTCCAATGCTGGCACAGCGGTTGAGTTTATCGGTGATAGAGTGCTCTCTGTGCACTTGCTCGGCGAGGACGGCACACAAATTGAGGTTGATGGCAAAGCCATCTTGTTTGGTTACCGATACAGCAATGTGTTGGATTTTGGCAAGTTCATACTTGCGGCAACATTGGAGCTTAAGCCCTCCTCGCCCGGGCGCGTAAGAAAGAGCGTTGAAAAGCTGCTTGAGCATAGGCGCAGGACACAGCCCATAAATATGCCGAGTGCCGGGTGCATCTTCAAGAATCCACCAAACGAGCACGCCGGAAAGTTGATTGACATGGCTAAGTTAAAGGGTTTCAGGTGCGGCAGGGCGCAAGTATCGGAAGTCCATGCCAACTTCATCATCAATCTCGGTGGCGCAACAGCGAGGGAAGTGATAGAGCTGATTGAGATTGTTAGGAAAGCAGTCTATGAGAGGTTCGGAGTAATGCTTGAATATGAAGTTCAGATAATAGGTGAGGAATAAAGTCCAGCGCTTCGCAATTACATGTCTTGAACGGGGCTGAAGCAGTGATGAGAAGAGGCATTAAAGTGTGCGTTCTTATGGGTGGTGATTCATCAGAGAGAGAAGTATCGCTGCGTTCCGGCAGGGGCGTGGCAAAGGCACTGAGCGATGCTGGCTATGATGTGCTTGCTATTGATGTTTCATGGCGCTGGGAGGGAGCTTCAAGGAGGCGAAGCGGCGTTGGGCAAATCCACAACTTGTCTTTGAAGGGGCGGTTAGATGGGACTGCAGTAATGCTTGAGGTGTGCACACCGTGTGAACTGGCAGATAGACTATTCGGCTTTGGTGCAGATGTAGCATTCATAGCGCTGCATGGCGGCTATGGCGAGGATGGAACAATACAAGCCCATCTTGAATTCTTGGGAATACCTCACACATCCCCGCCATCAAAAGCATGCATGATAGCTATGGATAAGCGCTTGACAAAGCAACTCCTCATTTCGGCTGGCTTGCCGACTGCACAGCATTTTTCCTTATGCGAGTCTGAGCTTGAAAGGTTTGGGATGAGGGAGGTGATCAGGCGAATAGAAAGTTCATTTGGGTTTCCGTGCGCTGTCAAGCCAGCCTGCGAGGGCTCAACCATCGGCGTTTCAAAGGTCACATCAAGCGAGCAACTTGAGGGGGCTTTGAAGGAGGCATTCAGTTACGGCAGCTGGTGCATAATTGAGCGCTGGATAAATGGCACTGAAGTGACCTGCCCTGTGTTAGGGGAAGGTGAGGATGCGTTTGCGCTGCCGCTGATTGAGATCGTCCCAAAGGCATCCTCCGGGTTTTACGATTACGAGGCTAAATACACCGTTGGTATGTCAGACCATATAATTCCGCCACGCCTTCCAAAGGATGTTCAATCTAAGGTCAGCGAACTTGGGCTAAGTGTTCACAGGCTGCTGGGTTGCAGCGGCTTTACTCGCACGGACATGATCGTGGATGAGAATGGTGAGCCATTCGTTCTTGAATTGAACGCTGTTCCCGGAATGACAGAAACGAGTCTTGTGCCACATGCAGCTGAGGCTTATGGTTGGTCATTCCCACAGCTTGTTGATTGGGTTGTTCAAGATGCATTGCGCCGTTGGCGCAGGCTCAGGAGGCTGAATTCGCTTTAAACACTTCACACACTATCATGCGACTCACGGTTGCTACCACACTTATCTGCCTGGCGATTTTTATTGTCCTCATCACGCATCTGCGTGTTCGGCATGTTGTGTTTAAGGGAGCCGAACTTTCATCAAGGGAGGCATTGAACAACTGCAGGTCTGTTCTACTCGGAAGATGCATTCTGTTTGTGCGGCGGGATGTTTCAAGATTTTTCGCAAACGAACCATTTGTAGCTGGTGCAAATGCACGCATAGCTTTGCCCTATACTGTAGTAGTGGAATTGGAGGCACGCAAGCCCGTCGGGTTGATAAGAACAGAACGAGGATTGTATGCCGTTTCGGGCGACGGTTTGATTTACAAGCAAATTGAGGGTGTGTTGGTTGAAGGCGTGAGCGAGCTGCCCTTGTTTGTCTCGGAGAGGTTTAAGGGGCTGGGAATTGGTAAGCGTTTGCCGAAGGAGCATTTTTTGAGATTGAAACGCATCCTATCTCTGCTCCCGTCAGTTGGGCTTAGCGGTGTCGGAAAAATTGAGCTTGGGGACGCAAACGAAATTAAGCTCCGGATGGGAGACGGGAGTATCATTGAATTGGGTGGCGATGTCGGTCTAAATAAACGCCTTGCGTTGGCGGCTGCCGTTTATACAAAATTGAGGGAAAGAGTTGGGCAGCCGATAGTGATTGATGCTCGCTCAATGAAAAGATGTTCATATCGTGTTCTGAAGTAAAGCTTTTCGCTAACAGGTGAAGCTGAGAGGTTTAGCATCTCCTTTGCATTCTGAGGGGGTTGAAATTGAAATATGAAGTTGACGCATGTGTTGAAGGTTACCATCCCTAAGGGAGTAGATGTTGGATGGCTTGCAAGCCTCTCAATTGCATCGCTGCTTCTGGGTTTCCTTATCGCCCATCAAGTGAGGGCGATGAGGGGAGGTAGCGAACCAATGCCAATACATCAGCGCGCCAACTGGCTCGCACAAAGGCTTGTTGAGGCTCAGGAGGAGATAAAAGCGTTGCAGAAGGAAGTGGACAGCCTGCGTTCGCAGCTTTCGGAGTATGAGCGCAGGGCGAGCAAAGGCAAGTCATTGCTTGATGCAATGCGAAGGAACTTGGTTAAGGCGATGTTGCTTGCAGGGCTGACGCCTGTCAAAGGTCCCGGCATCATCATTGAATTGAGAGATTCAAAGAGCACGACAATGCCGGGAGCGTATGTCCATGACTTGGATCTGCGTGAGGTGGTGAATGAGCTTAGAGCTGCTGGTGCCGAGGCAATCGCCATAAATGGCGAGAGGCTAATTGCCACCTCTGAGATAAGATGCTCGGAGGCGTTCATCATGGTCAACGGGCATAGAATCGCCTCACCGTATCTCATTTATGCTGTTGGCAATCCGGATGACATGATCAAAGCGCTGACTATACCTCAGGGCATAATTGATAGATTGAAAGTGATAGGGCTTCAAGTTAAGGTCGTGCCGAGGCGTGAGGTAAGGATACCACCTATGCGCACACCGCCAAAGTTCAAATATGCACGCCCGGTTGATCTACCTGCCGAAGAGTTTCTTGAAGGTGTAACGACATGGTGAGCTTATGGGTTGCGACGATGGCTCTCATAGTTGGATTGCTGCTTGGGCTTTATATGACGGTGCCTTTGACACCGTTGTTAGTTAAGTTCTCGGATTACATTGGTCTGGCTGTGCTTGCAGGCTTTGACACAATTGTTGGCGGGATAAGAGCGGCACTTCAGGGCAACTTTGATAAGCGCATCTTCCTTTCCGGCTTCTTCGTTAACATGCTAATGGCATCCTTTCTCGCCTACATTGGGAATCAAGTGCTCGGTATTGATTTGATGGTGGCAGTTGTGGTTGTGTTCGGGTTGCGCATATTTAACAACCTTGCTGTGATAAGGCGCATAATGCTTGATAGGCTGTTGAGGTGGTTTGAGGAGCGGAAGGTTGCCTCAAGCATGGCTGTAAGCGAGGGAGAGACAGCCTCTGGACAAGGTGCTATGAAGGTTGAAGGCTGATTGTGTAGCAGAACGGGAGTGGACGAAGTGGGTGAATCTATCCTTTGCGCCATTGATGTTGGCACAACGAAGATTTGCACCCTTATGGGGCAGGCACACGAGGATGGCTCACTCAGCATGCTCGGCTACAGTGTGGTCCCGTCAAGGGGACTACGAAAAGGGCTCATCGTTGATATGGAGGCAACCACTTCGGCTATAACTGAATCGTTGCAGAGGGCAGAACGGATGGCTGGCGTGCGTGTGAACCGAGTCGTAGTTGGCATAACTGGTCATCACATCCGCAGCTTCAATTGCCGCTCCACAATCTCAATTCACGGTGAGGATGATATCATAACTGAGGAGCATGTGCACAGGCTGCTCAATGAGGCGAGGGTGCTTGTAACCGTTCCTGAAGATTATGAATTGCTGCATGTGATCCAAAGGCAGTTTATACTTGACGGCTTGAGCGGTGTGCGCAACCCCGTTGGGATGCACGGCAGGAAACTTGCAGCCGATGTTCACTTCGTCTTTGCAAGGACATCCTTCATGCGCAACCTCGTTGAGTGCCTTCATCGCTCAGGCATTGAGCATGTTGAGCTTGTCTTGGAGCCTATAGCGGCGGCTGAGGCTGTGCTCACCGAGACAGAAAAACAACTTGGCGTGGCTCTGATTGACATAGGTGGTGGAACCACAGACATTGCCATTTTCATCGGCGGAAGCATTGCCTACTCAAGGGCGCTGCCAATCGGTGGCAACCAAGTCACGCAAGACCTATCAATTGGCTTGCGCACATCCTTTCAGGAAGCGGAAGTGTTGAAACTCCGGCATGGGTGTGCGCTCCAAAGCAAGCTTGAAAAGGACGAGGTGGTTGAAGTCAAAGATGTTGGATCAAACACCACAAGGCTGCTTCCCAAAAGGGTGTTAGCGCAGATCATTGAGCCAAGGATGCGAGAGTTATTTGAGATTGCCCACGCAGCCATTTTGGAATCCGGATTTGCAGAAAGCATTGCAAGTGGGGTGGTTCTAACTGGCGGTGGCTCGCTGTTAAAGCACACCGACGAATTGGTGAAAGAAGTTATGGACTTACCCGTTAGGATCGGCTCACCAAAGGTGCCAATTGAAATCAGCGAGCCACTGAAAAGCCCAGCTTACGCCACCAGCATTGGATTGCTGCTGCATGCAGCGAAATTGGCTGGGGAGCAAATTGGCGAATTCAGGGAGGGTTCACTGTGGCAGCGCCTTTCAGGAGCATTCCGCTCATTCTTTCAAAAGCTAAAGTCGGCATTTGGGCGTTGAGCAAGCCACACAAACTTGCCCCGATAAGGTGGTGCACAAAATGCGCCTTTTAACATATGGTGATGCCGGTGAGGAGAGATTAGCCGTCATTGTAAGTGACAGATTGGCAGCTGACTTACATCTGGCATCTAAGGGTTCACTACCTTGGGATGCTGTTGATTTCCTCAAGGGAGGCTATTTGGATGATGTGCGTAAATTGCTTGAGCGCAAGGAAGAGCTCCCTAAGCACGCCCTGATTGAACTTGATGGCGTGCGCATTGGTTCACCGGTGCCGGCTCCGGGTAAGGTTATTGCTCTCGGGCTTAATTACAAGGATCATGCAGCTGAACTCAAAATGGAACTCCCAGACGAGCCCCTGCTTTTTGCGAAGGCGCCAACAGCTGTGTGCGGTCCTTATGACCCAATAGTTTATCCTGAGGTGACAAGCCAGCTTGATTATGAAGTTGAGTTAGCTGTGATCATGGGGAGAAGATGCAAAGATGTGGGCGAGGAAGAGGCTCTGAACTATGTCGCCGGTTATTCAGTCTTCAACGATGTGACCGCAAGGGACTTACAGGCAAAGGACAAACAATGGTTTCGCGGGAAGAGTTGTGACACATTTGCCCCCATGGGACCATATCTTGTCACACACGATGAGATTGGAGATGTGCATACCCTGAGAATCAGGCTTTGGGTAAACGGTGAGTTGCGCCAGGACAGCTCAACTTCAAACCTTATATTCGGCATACCCCAAATCATCTCCTTCATTAGCAAGCACATGACGCTCCTTCCCGGAGATGTGATTGCCACAGGCACGCCGGGTGGTGTCGGAATATCTCGTGACCCATCAGCACTGCTTAAAGTCGGCGATGTAGTTGAGGCAGAAGTTGAACGAATTGGGCGCCTGCACAACCGTGTGGTATCGCCAAGGCTTTCATAACCTGCTGCTCATTTTGACACATCTTTAAATCTGTTGAGGGAGCCTCAAAGAGATGCGCAGATTGTCAAAGGCTCTTTGGAAGTTGCTGTTTGAGTGGCACAGTGGGCGCGGTCTGAGCAAGCTAAACAGCGGTGAATATGAGAGGGCGCTCAGGCATATTGAGCGAGCGCTATCATTCGCCGATGATGTCAGGTTGCAAATTTATCGTGCGATTGCCCTTTCACGAATCGGCGAAGTTGAGTCAGCTCTTCAAGTGCTCAATCAGAGTGAAGCTCACCCCTCAAAAGATGTTGCAACGCTGATCTTGCTTGCCCGTGCTTATGATGAACTCGGCATGTATGAGCGAACTCGCAACCTTTGCGAGGCTGCCTTAAAAGTTAACCCGAGGAACCTTGTTGCTATTTCTTTACTCGCCCTTGCGCTGCTTGAGCTGGGCGAGTTGGACGAGGCTTTGAAATTGCTTTCGGCTAATGAAATTGCGGATGATGCTAAGATTCAATCACGCATGCTCGCCATACTTGAAAGGTTGGCGAAGGAAAGGAGAGCACCGGAGCTAAATGCAGCCGCTGACATCAAGGAGACAGTGAAAGAGCTTATCTCAAGGAGCGGTGAGCCAGCCCCATTTTTGAGCACCATAGCTTCATGGTGGTATGCATGGCGTGGCATGATAAGCGCCTCAAAGCAAGACCTTCTCAAGTCAATCACCTACTTTGCGAGGGCTTTTCACTACAACCCGAACAACTTCAATTTACGCTTCGCACTTGTCATACTGTTGCTTGACGCTGGCATGTCAAATATTGCTCAGATGCTGGTTGAAGATGTTGGTGTGCATGATACCCATCCCGATTACCACCTCCTCAAAGGAGCCATCCAATTGCATCTTGGTGAGCTTGATGATGCCCGTGTGGAATTCGGCTCAGCCGATCAATCGCTCGCCTTGACGCACTACTACCTTGGACTGTGCGAGCTTTACAGTGGCAGTTTTGAGGACGCCATTAAGGAGTTTGAAAGGGCATTTGAACTTGATCCGGCGCTTGTGCGAGAGCGTTTACGGGAGCTTGTCAAACGATTGAACCAAAACGGTGTAAACTTGACGAAGTAGTGGTCATCCTTCAAGCTGTGCTTTAAGGCTCGGCACTCCCTTGAAGGCACATCCCTTGATGCACAACAAAAACCATCAGCTCTATACTACAAATTTTGTTGGTGGGCTGCTTTTGCCAACTATGTTACAGGTCTTCAACACCGATGATTTCTCTGAAGGGTGCATTTCCCGATGCACCGATAATTTTCGGTGGCTCAGGAGAGCCACCCTCCATTAAAGTGGTTCTAAATGGGCAATTCCCACTCCGAGTGTGGTTGCGCAGCCCATATCAAAATTTTGTGTGGCTTAAGCCCCCACCAAACCCTGTCAATTGCACAAGCCCTAAGCCAATATAAAAGCTTAGCAGGCGAAGACCCCCCATTTGGAGGTGGATTGAAATGGGTGTTGAAAGCATTGAGCATGTTGAGCCATTTGATGGACCAAGGACACCAACCCCCGAGGAGGCTGAGAGCATAATTCGTGTGCTCTATACCGTTTTCTTTGAGCCGCATGGCGCACCTGAGTATGTTGCTGGAGCTTGCAGATGGCCTATGGCGCTTCGTCCCGGCGCAAGGGAGGAAACATTTGCGATGTTCTACGAGGGGCGTGCAGTCTCTGTCATACAGCGCCTTGAAAGAGATTTCATAGTTCACGGTTGCAAATTGCGTCTGGGATATGTTGGCAGCGTGAGCACACTGCCCGAATTTCGCAACAGAGGGCTTGCGAGCACCATACTGGCTGCGACAATGCAGCGCTTCAGGGAGAATGGCGTTGACTTTGTTTGCATCTCCGGTGATAGACCAATGTATCGCAGGGTCGGCGCAAGACCAACCGGTGGCTTGCTCAGGTTCACAGCATTGAGGGACGAGATGGTCAACGCCATCAGCAATGTCCCACCAGTCTCCCTGCGGAGGGCTTCAATTGAGGATGCGTCACTCCTATCACGCCTCTATGAGCAAGAGGCGCTCAGGTTTGTGCGTCCGATTTCGGACTACGAAGTCGTATTGCGTTATGAGCACTGCGCCGGTCAAAGGTGCGAATTCCAATTGGTTGAACAGGATGGTGAACCGATTGGATATTTGCTCATGACGAGTCTTCAAGAGCGAAATGGACGCAAGTGGGTTAGAGTGTTTGAGTTCGCCGGAGATAGGTTTCTCTTGCTTGGGGCACTGCGCGAACTTGCATTGGGCTTGCCCAACGACGCCGAAGTTTGGATTGATGTATGGCGTGGTGATAATCTCTCTCGCATGCTAAGCAACTTGAATTTGAATTGCTCCGATGTGAGGCGCAGCGGCACATATGTCGTCATTGATTTCGTCTCAACTATGCGCAAGTTGCTGCCCTACTTTGAGAGCCATCTATCACCTGAATTTGTGCGCGGCATTGAGCTTAATGCCGGCAGGGAAAGGTATGTTTCATGGGGCAGAGGTGGATGGATGCAAATCACCGGGGAGACAAACTTGGTCTGGACAATGCTTGGTCAACCGCCAGGTGAAACAATAACTGGCGTGCGCGCATCCGGGCTCGGCGAAAGGCTGTTCAAGGAGTGCCTACCAATACCGCTGCCACCTGTTGAGATGAACATGATTTAAACTTTTCATCCAAATTGGCAACAGGGCGGATTTGCAACCGCTAAGAGTTGCGCAAATATAGTAGGGATGGCTGTTAAGCCGACTACATCGTTTGTTTTTGTCGCCGTTCATGTGGGACTGTCGTCCACCCTTATGAAAACAACGCTGACTGGCAACCCACAACCAGTATAAGCTGGCAAACTTGTTGGTGAAGCAAAAAGCCCGCATGAGCATCGGTTGTCAGCGAATTAGAATAGCCGTCCTCGCTGTCTTCTCAGCTCAACGCTAAGCGGATTTGGGGCTCAAGCAGTTATGCGGCGAGGAATGGCTTAGTAAGTCTATGGGCGCATAATAAAGCGATGGGCTGCTGAATGTTAAACTTTTAGATGACACCATAGATGCGGCGATGTTTGGGGTGATGATTTATGACAAAGCTGTTCACAGCGTGCGAGGTTATAGATGTGGCGGTGGAACTTGAAAGGATGGGCGCCGAATTTTATTCTCAGGTTGCCCTCTTTGCTCAAGATGACGAAAGGCGCAAGATATTTGAAGGGCTTGCCGAATGTGAGCGACAACATGAGCAGCGTTTCCGTGAACTCTATCAGGTGCTAAAACAATGCGCCCCGGATACCCCGGAGAGTTACCCGGGCGAGTGGCAATCGTATGTGCATGCCCTTATAACTTCGCGCACGATCCTTGGGAAGGAGGAAGTGGAGCGAATTGCAAAATATGGCAGCGCCGAAGAAATAGCAAAGCTTGCCATACAGCTGGAGAAGGACAGCATACTGCTCTACGAGACATTGCTCAACTATGTCCCGGAGGGCGAGCGCTCAAAGGTGGAACAACTCCTCACCGACGAGCGTGAGCACCTTAGTTGCGTGCTCAACTTGATGCATGGTTGACGATCAGACCTTTTGAACAAGAATTGAACAGGGATGTTGTTATGGAAGTTCGCAGATATCGTCTGGTATAAGGCTGATGGCATTTGATCTGAGAATTTAGTTGCGGTGAGGTAAGATGACGCGCTGCACCGGAAGTTTCACCACAAACAAAGGTATTTGTGGGCAAGCACTGCTTGAGCTTGCTGTCGGTTTGATCGTGCTCGTGTTCATAGTGAGTGGCATTCTGTTCTTCGGTCAGATGTTCAACTACCTACACCTTATTAACACGGCTGCAAGGGAGGGCGCTCGAAGCGCTGCCCTTTGCAAGTCCGACAGTGAAGTGATAACGATAGTGCGTGAGCGCCTCTCATCTCTCCCAAATTACGAGAAGGCAATAGTGCGCATTGAGCCTCCTCAAGGTAGTCGTGCGAAGGGTGGACCTGTCACTGTAACCGTAATTTATGATGCAAAACTGCTCCCCGGCATACCCCGTATTATTGCAAGTGAGCGCCCAATTGTGGCGAGGGCTACATTCAGGTGGACATGTAATTAGCGCATGTCAACTTAGTAGCCTCTTCATGGGCTTTGCGACAAGCGCAATTGGCATGACCATTGGCAATACATTTGGCGCGTGGCAAACTTTGAATTGCGCAAGTGTAGGAGCAGGTGGTGGATGGTAAAGCGGGCGGTCATCAAAATAACCTGTGGAGGTGATTAGAATGGCACAAGAGCCTGAGGTTACCCCAACACAAGCTCAGCAAGCCGAGGCAAAACCGCCAGCACAACCGAGAGCTGGTGCAAGTTTCCTTTGGGGGTTCATTCTGGGCTTAATAATCGGCGGCGCTGCTATGACAGCGGTGCTGGTGCAGCAGTGGTATATACCGCTTCAATCTGAAAGGGAAGAGAGGGCATCGCTGCAAGACCAGCTGACGCGCCTTCAGGAAGTAGTGGCAAAGGCGAATGAGACGCGCAGGCAAGCCGAGCTGGCTGCGGAGCAAATCTCAAAGGCGTTTAGGGAACTTCAGGATGCTTTGAGCAAGCTCGGCATACAACTCCCAGAAGCCGCCCCAGAGGAAAAACCAGTTGAGGGCACACAACAACCACCTCAACCAGAGCAACCACAACCAGAAGCACAACAAGCCCCACAGCAGCCGGAACAACCGGGCGCACAACAGCCACCACAACAGTGATGTCTTTAAAAAAGGATGTTGACTGATGCATGAAGATGAGGGCACAAAAGCCGCTTTCCGAAGTGGCAAACAGCAAGATTGCGAGGTATGTCATTGGGGTGGTTGTAGTTTGCATCATGGTGGTTATGTTCATTCACTCACAACGCCGTGCGACTAAGAAGCACACGCAAGTGCCGGAGGATGTCGTGCTGGAGATGTTTGATGCAATGGGGCGTGGCGATGTGAACGGTTATCTCTCGCTGCTTGCCGATGGGGCGAGGAGGCATGCCGAGTTGATGCTCAACGAGTCTGGTGAAGAAGAGTTTTCAAGGCAGCTAAGGAGCATGCATGAGGGCATCAAAGGCATAGCTGTATCCAGGCTGGAGCAACTTTCAGAGAACGAAGTTGTGCTTAGGGTTGAGCTTGTATTTGAGTCAAAGAATGAGGTCCAACGCATACGCGTCAGGCGCATAAACGGCAATTGGAGAGTCATTGAAGTGATGCAAGCAGAGCATCTCAGACCACCGATACCCTACGGCACTCCAGTTGACAGGCTTTAGCTTGAGGACAATGCGCACCTTGTAACTCCCGGTTTCCCACAATGAGTGTGCGACTGCCATTGCACTAATAGCGCATTGGCTGCGAGGTGGTGCTCATGGAACGGCGCGCCGAGATCGGTGTATTTGGCGGGTCAGGTTTCTACGAGCTTGGGGAGGCAATTGAGACATTACGCATGGAAACCCCGTATGGTCCGCCAAGCGATGTCATCACTATAGTTGAGATTGCGGGAAGGCGTGTTGCCTTCCTTCCAAGGCATGGAAGGATGCACCAATACCCCCCACACAAAATCCCATACAAAGCGAATGTGTGGGCGATGAAGCAACTCGGCATTGAGCGTATACTTGCCCCAAACGCAGTTGGAAGCCTTCAGAGGCACATAAAGCCGGGTGACATTGTCATTTGCGATCAATTCGTTGACCGGACAAGGCATCGCGACGACACCTTCTATAACGGACCGATAACAACGCATGTCTCCACTGCTGACCCTTATTGTCCACAACTGCGAGAGCTTGCCATCCAATGCGCAAGGGAACTCAACCTGCCAGTGCATGAGCGTGGGACTGTAGTGGTTATTGAAGGTCCGAGGTTCTCAACGAAAGCCGAGAGCAAGTGGTTTGCGAGCCTCGGATGGGATGTCATAAACATGACGCAATATCCAGAGTGCGTCCTTGCAAGGGAACTTGAGATGTGTTATGTGAACATATCGCTTGTGACTGACTATGACACCGGTTTGGTGGCTGAGGGTGAAGTTGAGCCAGTTAGCGCTGAAGAGGTGATGAGGGTCTTCTCAGAAAATGTTGATAAAGCCCGTTCACTCATACGGCTAATGATTGAGCGCATGCCTGAGGAGCGCACATGCAAGTGCGATGAAGCTCTTAAAGGAGCTCGTGTCATTGTTTAGGGTCATTGAAAAATTGAAAAATCGTTGCGCCGGTATCGGTCAAGTTGAGAATAAATGGTTGAAGGATACATCTGACGGTGCGTTGAATCTTGTTGGCTCGTGAGAGCTGCCCTCAATGTGCGGTCACACGGTCCTGATTACCATCACCGCGCTCAAGGGGTGTTAGAAAATGGAGCGAGTTGAAGTGCCAGAACTGAAGGAGGTCATAAGGACAATCCCTGACTTCCCTAAGCCGGGGGTGCTCTTTCGTGACATAACCCCGATACTTCAAAAGCCGAATCTGTTTCGCGGCGTCATAGAGGCGTTCGCAAATCGCTACAGGGATGCAAATGTTGAGGTTGTAACGGCAGTTGAGGCTCGCGGCTTCATTTTTGGAGCGCCACTTGCGCTTGAGCTAAACGCGGCATTTGTGCCCATGAGAAAGAAAGGCAAACTGCCTTACAAGACTATATCCATCACTTATGAGCTTGAGTATGGTGAAGATTCAATTGAGATGCACATTGATGCGGTTCAGCCAGGACAGCGTGTGCTCGTATTTGACGATGTCCTTGCAACTGGTGGGACTGCACAAGCAATGGTGAGGTTAGTTGAGATGGCAGGTGGCAATGTTGTTGGAGTAGCATTCGTAATAGAACTTGTTGACCTTAAAGGGCGGGAGAAGTTGACAGGTTATGATGTCTTCTCACTCGTCCAGCTATAGCCTCATGTCTAAATCGGGGGTGAAGAAATGGCTCTACTTAGCGGCGGTGAGATCGTTGATATGGCGATTGAGATGGAACGCATCGGAGCAAAGTTCTATGCAGCGCTTGCGGAGCATGCCTCAGATGATGAAGCTCGGGCAATGTTTCAATGGCTTGCAAGCGAGGAGCGTGACCACGAGAGGAATTTTGAGAAGCTGCGTGAGCATACGAGCTCTTACACATTGCCAGAAAGTTACCCGGGTGAATGGCAGGCGTATGTTCGGGCTTTGATTGAGTCCCGCACAATACTCGGCGATGAGGACATCAACCGTTTGGCAGCGAGCACCAATTTCGTTGAAGCGCTTAAGATCGGAGTTGCACTTGAGAAGGACAGCATCATATTTTACGAAGCCCTGAAGGAATATGTGCCTGAGGGAGAACGGGGAGTAGTTGAGGATATAATTTCGCAAGAGAGGGGACATCTTCGCAGGCTCGCCGATGTGCTTATGGAGTTTCAAAGTTAGGTTAGCATAATGCATGTGGGCAAAGCACCACATATGTTGTGGCGGGTAAACAAAACTCGTGTGGAGGTGAGGCGTGATGGCGTCGGAGAGGCTGCTTGAGTTACTCAACAGGGCAATTGCCCGTGAGATACAAGTGTCAATCCAATACATGTGGCAGCATGTGACGGCTAAGGGGCTTTGCAGCCCAGCAGTTCGCAACATATTCCGCAGCATTGCGATAACAGAGATGAAGCATGCAGAAGCGCTTGCGGAGCGCCTTGATTACCTTGGCGGTAAGCCAACAACGCAACCAGCACCGATAACAGTTGGTGAATCGCTTGAGGAAATGATACGGCTTGACCTGCAAGCCGAAGAGGAAGCAATTGAACTTTACCGCCAGATAATTGATGTCGCAACACAAGAGGGTGACCATGTGACGGCGCATATGATGCGCTCAATACTTGCCGATGAGGAGGAACACCACAACGAATTCAAGACATTGCTCGGCGAGTAGTTAGCATGGGGCTTTTAGAGCATCAATACATGTCCCGAATGTGATAAAGGGGTATGGTAACTTATGAAGGACAACAGCAGGATGAGCCGGAAATTGTTTTTACGCATATTTGGTGGGGGCACAATTTGCGCAGCATTTGGCGGTGCCCTAATTAAAGCCGTTGGTGGCGGATCACAAGCGCATAAAACTCAAACATTATTGGGGGCGAGAGCCATGAAGCGAGTCGGCGAAATCTTTTACCCACCAGAGTATGAGGGAAAGGAGAAGCATGTGCCCATAATTGATGCCCCAAGTGAAGTCAAGCCTAATGAGCCATTTCAAGTTACCGTAACCGTTGGGAAAGAAGTCCCACATCCAAACACTGTTGAGCATCACATCAAATGGATTCAAGTATTTGCATCAATTGAGGGGCGCAATCCAGTTCACATCGCCACATTTGACCTTGGTCCCACATTCGCCGAGCCAAAGGTCACATTCACTATGCGCCTGCAAAAGTCGGCAACTTTGTATGCCGTTGAATATTGCAACATACACGGCTTGTGGGATTACTCGGTCGACATTAAAGTGCAAGGTTAATTTCAAGCCGGCTTGACTGCCATACAAATAACGAAGGCTGTGCTTAAGATGCCAGATTATCAATGTGCCATGGGCATCTTGCGAAGGCGTAGTTCGTAGTGAGGCGCAAAACAAAAGGTGTATTATTGATTTCGTGACAACATACTACTTGTTTCGTGCCGCACTGCAAACATCTTTGAATGATGCCCATGCTTACGAAAGGCTGCGGCGTAATGTCCTTTGCCCATCGCATTGCAGAATATAGGGGCAGCCGTTAAGCCACCTGCATTTCGCTCTTCTGGTTTTCGCTATTTGCCCAATCAAAGTTGTGAGAGCGTGTCTTTCGCCGAGCCAAAAACTGGCGGGAAATCTTCTCCCTCTGAGGACAGCGCTCACAAAAATCATCAGCGACTGTAGGCTAAATCAAATAGCATGGATTGGGGAAGGCATCCACCAATAACATTTTCAGTTTCAGTAAAGAGCGTTTCTGGGTGGAGAGTCGTCTGCACTGCAAAATAAGGGGCGTTAGCAGATGCAGCGCACACAAGATTGGCTTCGTGAAGCCGAAGCGGAGTGAAAGCTGCAAAGGATTTGCATGCACATGGACATTAGTGGTGGTGTTGCTTTACATGCCAGCAGGCTGCCGAAAAGGCGTTGAAGGCAATCGGTGAGCACTTCCGCCATTTGCTTATCGGGCACAACCTGAACATGTTGGCGCAATCTCTACAGGCTTGTGTTGCCATCCCTGAAAATGTTCAAAGGGTGTGTTCACGCCTCAACCGTTAATACATCCCAACGCGCCATACGAATGCTTTTGACAGGGGTGCGCCAGTTGACCGGTTCTTTGAGGAGGATTCGCATGAAGCACTGCGAGATGCCGAAGCAATCTTGCAGTTTGCCAGAGGCGTTACTGAGGCATCCTGAAGCTATCAACTTGATGGCGTTCGTGGAACGGTTGCTTCAAAGACAAAGCAGCAGGATTTCCTTCGTTGTCATCTTTGGCTCCGCGGCAAAAGGGACTTGAATGATGCATAGCAATGTTGACGTGCTTATTGGGCTGGGCGTTGATGACGGTATGCGCTTTGTTGACCGCATCAGTTTATTCGCTCAGGAAGCGAAGGGCAAAATTGATGTCCTCCCGTATGCGCGTTCAGAGTGGCAGCACATGTTTGAGACACTTCACCCACTGCTCCTTGAGGCACTGGAAGACGGCATTATCATCTATGACGATAGCTCATTTGCGATTTTGAGAGAAGCGTTCTATAAGCTGCGGTCCAGTGGGAAGATAGCCCGCCACAACCTCGGTTGGGGGATCATAGACCTATAACACCACCAAACGAAGTCGCTTTAATACCAAGGGAGATACACACTCGGTGTTGCTTTGCACGGGTGGACGATATTCCGCCCAGTAAATACTGACAAAAGCGAACGATGCGGGCGACTTAAAAGCTGCCACCAAGTTCAACTGCGTAACTCCTGTGCCATTTCAATAGAATCCTCTTCACTTCAAACAATGCGCTACGAACCTTAGCCAACATTCGCATTCGCCAGCAGATTCTCTTTTTCCAACAATCTACGCGCTTTAACCCGCAACTGTTGACTATCCTTGAGAGCCAACTTCAGTCGGTAAAACCTCTTAGGGTGGATGAGGCATGCGCCTTGTTTTTGGAGAGGCTTCATCCGCCCATATAGGGGAAACCTTTTGTAGGCGAGGATTGAACTACACCTTGTGACATAACTCTCACAATGTAGCGTCGCCACCTTTTAGCGACGAAAGTTTGAGAATAGATTTGTGGCGTCCTTCCTTGTGGACGGCGAAAGTTTTAACTACCATCGTGGGCAAGCCATAACGCTACACGGGCTGGACGCCACCTTTATTTTTTGAAAATGGTATAAAGCTGGCGCTAATCAATCCATCATCAGCGGTTAGCTATCGCTACCGGTATTGATGAGTGGGCAACTACGAGCACACTGCAAAGACCACTTCGCTCAAAAGTTTTTCAGCGCTATAAAAAGTCGGGTTACCGCCAAACCAAGAAAATCGGGGATGAAGGACCACCATCTTGGCGAATGAGTCCAAAACAAATTTCACCAAGCCGTAGGCTTACCCTCCGATTCGCTAACGAACCGCGCCTTAAAGCTCATAATGGTTGGCGAGAGGCACCCATAAACAACATTACGAGATAAAGAACAAGCGCTTCTTCTCACAAGAACCAACACCGCATAGTGGTTAATTGTTGGATGAGCCATGTTCCGGTTTTAAGCCGTGTTTGGACAAGTTTCTCGCAGTTTAGCCAACTATGCAACAATAACTCTTTGAGCGAGGAGAACGGTGCTCTCAGCAAATGACGGCATTGCATCTATTTGGAGGGCAACCTTGTTGGCATGCCGAATTTCGGTTTAGCGGCAGTTTGACTTACGAATACAGCCAATCGTTAACAGCAAAGAGCGTGTGCAACAGTGTGGTTTTAGTTTCCCATCAACTTGCCTCTGCTAATATGCCCTCAAGTTCGTCTTCCTCTTCAGCCATCGCCCAATACCAGCCATTTCTTGCCCAATCGTATTCTTTAGACTCCCACGCCCTATCGGCAAGCTTGGCATACTCTGCCGACCATGAGCGCAATTTCTGCGCATGGCATGAGATAATGGCTTCAGCACCAGCGTGTGTTGGATAGGCGTTTGTCTTCTTGATGACTTCTTCAAGCAATTCATTGTGGTCAATGATGATGCACGGACGAAGGCGATTCTTACACGCCCTTTGCAAGCGCCTATACTCTCGGAAGAACGGCGACTGTAGCGCTTCAACCAATGTGCAGTTGTGAATGTTGTGCGTTGCGAAGTGGGCGAAAACGCATGGCTCAATGTCACCGCGATAGTTGATGTGCAAGTATAGCCTCCCTGCTGCAAGGCAGCCATCAGTTAATGGAGCGTCACTCCAAAAGTCAAACCACCCAAGTGGGCGAGTCCTTCTAACCTCAAGCTCAACCTGCCTAAGCCTGTCACGCTGCTCTGGTGTAACCATCATGTCGGGGTCGTCATCTTTACCAACTGGGATGTAGAGAAATGTCCACCCGAACATGCAACCTTTCTCAATCAGGAAATCGTAGAAAGATATATCGGAGACAACATCGGCATTGTATCGTGTCACAGTCGTTGAGAAGCCAAAGATGATGCCAGCATCCTTTAACATATCCATCGCATTCATTATCTTTCGGAAGACGCCTTTGCCACGCCTCTCATCCGTCTCCTTCTCGTAGCCCTCAATGCTGATTGCAGGGTAAACATTGCCAAGCTCTGCAAGCCTCTCAACCAACTTGGGCGTGAATAGCGTCCCATTGGTGTAAACCTGAAAGACACAATCGTTGTGCTTCTCATAAAGGTCAAGTAAGTCCTCTCGTATGAATGGCTCACCGCCAGTGATGGTGTAGAAGTAAATCGCCATCTCTTTACCCTCTCGTATTATTCTGTCAAGCGTCTCAAAGCTCATCGGGTCTTTAGTGCGCGGATACAAGCCAGCGTAACACCCAATGCAATTCAAGTTGCAGCGCATTGTCGGACTTATGAGTATGAGGAATGGCGGAATGAAGCCGTGTCTTTTCACAAACTCCTTTCGCTTGATGTGCCCGAGCCAAACTGCGTTCACTCCAAGCACCTCAAACAAATGTTGCAAGCAGTTGACATTGGCTTCCTTAAACAACCTCCAAAGCAGCCCGATTGCTGGATGGTCTTGCTCAACCAATTTTTGAAGTTGGCGCAATTGGTCCTTGTGCAGCTTGCGCCTCGCAATCAACTCAAGCATTCTCAAGAAGCGGAGCATGTCTTGCTTTGTGGCATTCTTTAGCAACGGTATAGCTTCACGCACAAGTGCCCTTGCAAGCTCCATCTGTGCCTCTAAGCGCTCACCATCAAGAAAAAGTTTTATGGCATGCACGCTTGAGCCCAAAAAAGAAAGCACTGCCTTTGCCAACGCAATTGGGCGCGGCAGATGAGACGATGTATGCCTTGTCATCTTGTATCCACCTCCAAGTTGCACCCAATAGTTTACATGTTAACCTTCATCGTTACTTTATTATAGCATCATGAGAGAGCGAACAGCACAACCTCAACAAAACTGCAGCTACCGAAGGTAACGCAATTGCCGCAAGTGATGCAAAAGTGGAGTGGATAATAGTCCGTCAAATCTTTTTGGCGGTGCATCCCGTTGTGTCACCACCATCAATTTCTTAATCGCCAACCTAACACTGACATCGTGCAAGCAAACAACGCTTGCTCAAGCGAGCTTGAGGGATCGCGTCTGAGCATGCCACCACAGCTTTGCGGCATCATGCCATATTGAAGCATACAAAGGTTTGCACGAACGCCGTATTTCACGGGTAACCGGTGAGGTGAAAGCGAGTGACCGACATCGGGAACATTGCAAAGGCAATTATGATACTCGGCGCATTAATCCTGGGCATTGGGTTTGGCTTATGGATGCTAAGCAAACTCGGCATATCAATTCGCCCACTGCCCGGCGACATACTCTACCGCCGTGAGGGGTTTACATTCTACTTCCCGTTGACGACATGCATCTTGATCAGCATCGCCCTAAGCCTTGCGCTAAGCCTGCTCTTTTGGCTGCTGAGTTTAATGCGCCGATGATGATCAAAGGATTCGCGCCTACCTAACGAACGGAGTCGGAATAGCTGATGTAGCTTTCACAAGCCATAAAATTCGTTGCATCAATAGATGTGCCTTTTGAAGCACCAATTCGCAAGCGACACACCGCTAACTTCGCTTTTAACTGTCACCGATGCACCGATGAAACCTAAAATCAGATTGACAAGCAAGTGCTTGCTGCAAACTCCATCATATGATATAATGATTGGTGAAGAACACGAAAGCGGATATGACGAGGGGGTGTAAACAATGAGAAAGCTCTCTCTCTGTGGTCATTTGGCTGCTATGCGGTGAGTTAATTGCAGTGGGAACAAAGGTGAGCCTCTCTTATGCATCTTCAGAAACACAAGCTGACACCCTGCAATTTGAAGAGCTAATTCACGAACACCAATGGGAAGTGGGACAACCAATATTCAATGGCATGCCACCAACTGTTGAGAAGGAGTATATCCGAAGAGGCGAGATTATCTTCCCGCTACATCTACCAATCGGTCCTCAAGTTGACATGGATGAGTGTGTCGTCACCGATCCACCATGCCCATTGAACAACGAGGCGGCAAACTCGCTCATCATTGAGTGGAAGAGCAATATTGGTGGCGAGTTTGGTCACTATGACCCTCAGACTCGTATCTTCACGCCAACTGATGACCCTTATTTAGTCAATGCTTATCTACCACCGAAGGATTTCATTGGGATCGTGATAATTTGGGTAAGATTTGACGATGTGCCAATTTGCAACGCAACTGGAGAGCCAACAGCAAATGATGACGATGTTGATAGCGTGCCAGTAATGATAACTGTTTGGGAATTTGAAATCACACCAGTTTGCCCGGAAAAGTGGGGACCAAAACCCTATGAAACGCTTACTTTTACAGCTACAATACGACCAATGTATGACCATTACGGTAACTCGCTTGCCGGCAAAATTACTTTCCAACTTTTTGAGACCTCACATCAACCTGGCTTTTGCCTTAACGCATGTTGCGCTGGTGGATACGACAAATGCGGTGATGACCGCTGCCCAATATACCCCTATTGCTCCTATGACATAAGCATTTTCCCACAGTGCACATGGCACCAGGAGTTTTTGTTAAACGGGCAAACATGGCTCGCTATGACGGTTTGGGATAGCGACCTCAAATTCCCTCCAGATCAAGAGGGCTTTATCGTGAACGAACCAGTTTGCACCGAGGCTAAGACAATAAACGAAGTTACGGATGCAACAATAAAAGTGATGTGCCTTGACTACGGCGCCTTCGGGAAACTAAAAGCAACTTGCCTTCACCCAATCTTGAGCGAGATGGAGATTGAAATAACGGCTCGCCTGCCATTTAACGAAGAAGAAAAAGTGTTTATTGTGGATGACATACTGGCAGACCCAGAAAATGGTGATTACGATGTCCGAATACCCTATGACCGTGACCTTGATGGGATAGCCGATGATTGGCAGAAGAAGCACGGAAGACAATACGCCAATGCATTTGTTGAAGGTGCCCCAACAGACAGAGATGACACGCCATCCGGTAATGGAACACAAGGAGACGGATTATCAGCTTATGAAGAATATCGTGGCTTGCTCGTCCGTGGCACATGGAGAGACCTTGACCCAAAGGTAAAAGATATGTTCGTGATGAACTTTGGAGCAGTCCCAAGAGACCCAGAAAATGGCGATTGGAATTTCGTCATTCCAAACGAAGCCATAACTTCAAACGATGGCTTCCCTGGACAAGGTGTTCCCGGAGAAAACAATAAAGGCTTTTGGCTTTTGAATGCAAATGAAGGCGAAACAGTTCAACAAACAAGGCGATACCGAGATGATCAAGGCAATGTGCATAATATCCTTCTCACTGGCAAACTCATAAATTACCTTCACGGCTACGCTCACATTCAAGATGTCTATGCTGCTGTCGTTGTGCCAGGTTCACAACTTTTAGCTCAGAACTCCCTTGCTGAAACTTTCGGTCCCATTTGGAATGTTGAAGGTCTACCCGTTATTGAGATTGATGTTCGCTCCGTAGAAGCACAAGTGAATAGTTGGAATAGAGTAGGCTACAACTATGACCTTCTACATGCTCTTGCCTGCTTAATCGCTCACGAATTAGGTCACACTATCCTCTGGGATGTTGACCATAACCCTTATGTCCAACATGGACAAGACCAAATAAGTATCCTTACAAGTGGGGATTGGGGTCATCATGTCTATCAACAACACAGGATGTGTTGTTTCATGTGGCCTTACTTTCCTCCAGGTCTCGTTCCTGACTTAGACGGAGACGGTAACTTTGACTCACTTCCTTTCCCTAACCTACCGACAGACTTTTGCGATAGCCATCCAGGGTGCCAGTTCTTATGGCACCTTAATCCAAAGAAGAAGAGGTGAGGAAAGATGAGGAAGGGTAAACTTGTGCTAACAATTTTGGTGGCAACTTTGGGTATCTTTTCTTTGCCCAACTTCCCTTTCGCCTCCCAACCTGGGGGTAGAGTTTACCCCAAAGCGAATGAGGAAGCAACTGAAAAGTTGAAGGAAGCCTACGCTGCCTACTATCAAGGTTGGTATGACAGGGCAATACAGTTAGCCATGGAAGTCTATCGCAAGTATGGAGATGTTCATGCTTGCTGGTGGCCTACATGGGCGAAGAAGTCGATGAAAAACAATTTGCCTGACCCTCATGATCGTGGTGAAATTTTGGAACGGACAATAAAAAGGAAAGGGCTTTTGACGATGATGCTGAGTGGGACGACGGCTGCTTCCTTGTTGAGTTATGCTCACTTGGATGCTGGAAGGTATCAAGAGTTGATCAAGGCTCCATGGGGAGATCCGATACTCAAAGGGATCGCATCTCTTTTACTTAAACAGGGAAAACATCCACCTCAACCTCCTCCAAAGAACGCATGGCGACCGTTGCCTTTGCGTTTTCGTGAAGAGGACTACTTCATCTTAGTCCCACTTGATGATGCTTGCAAAGTTTTGGGGCTTCCTTTCCGATACAAAGTCAACCCAAAAACAGGCAAGAGAACAGGGGCGCAAATTGGTGAAAAAGGACTTTTGTCTTTGATGGGTAGACCTTTTGCCAGAAACATCAAAGGTGAAGTTGATGACATGGCTTATGCTCCTTTTGAAGAGAATGGAGTTGCTTGGGTTCCATTTTACTGGCTTGCTAAGCAGGCGGGGATAAGGGGATGGGAAGTAAGGAACGGAAAGATTTATGTTGCTCCAAGATGATTGTGTCTATTCACGCCAAAGTTTTAGTGCTTCCTTTTGCGATTTTGCCACTTCACCCGGGTTAGTTATTAAAGCTTTCGCTCTTTATTACAAACTTTGTTAGTTAGGTTCGTAGTTAGCTACCAAGCGAAAGCGGATTGGCATTAAATTAGCACCAAGGGGATCTACCTTCAGCAGCTTCCTGCAAGCTTGATAAGCCTTGCAACCACTTTGTAGCGCGCAAAGTTGGGCGTAATGGATTTGAGCCCCTCCTTTACGGCACAAGAAGTTTTGCAATTTCGCTGCAGCCAATTTTGCCCGTCCCTTAACAGTGGTTTGAATTTGCTAAGCTAACCCTTTACCACGCCAATTGGGCGCATGCGAGCCACACGCAGCGATATTCCGGCACCGTGAACTACCCTCGCCACCTCGTCAACATCTTTGTAAGCTTCGGGAGCCTCTTCAACGAGCGTTTTTCGGCTCGCTGCAACCACTATAATGCCTTGCCTTTCAAGCTCCCGCTGTATGTCTTCGGCACGCCTACTCTTTGCAGCCCTTGCACGGCTCAGCACTCTGCCGGCTCCATGAGCAGTTGAACCCCATGTCTCCTTCATCGCCCTCTCAGTTCCAACGAGCAAATAAGAGCGTGTGCCCATGTCACCGGGAACAAGCACAGGCTGTCCAACATCGCGATACACTCCCGGAACATCCGGATGACCAGCTGGAAATGCTCTCGTTGCACCCTTTCGGTGAACGACAAGGAGCTTCCTTTGCCCATCAACTTCATGTTCTTCAACCTTGGCTATGTTATGTGCCACATCATAGATCATGTGCATGCCGAGTGCCTCGGCGCTCTTCCCAAAGACTTTCTCAAATGCTTTTCGCACCCAATGCGCAATAGCCTGTCTGTTGGCAAAGGCATAATTTACGGCGCACTTCATCGCCCCAAAGTATCGCTGCGCCTCATCGGATTTGAATGGAGCACAAGCAAGCTGTATGTCGGGCAAATAAATGTTGTATTTGCGCGAGGCATTCCTCATCACATCAAGGTAATCGTCACACACCTGATGCCCAAAGCCCCTTGAGCCGCAGTGTATCATAACAGTCACTTGCCCAACCTGCTCAATGCCCATCTTATGAGCAATCTCTGGATGGTAGATTTCATCAACGACTTGTATCTCAAGGAAGTGATTGCCAGCACCGAGTGTGCCAATCTGTGGCAAGCCGCGTTCAATAGCTCTTGCGCTCACATACCTTGGTTCTGCACCTTCAATCGCTCCGTTCTCTTCGGTGCGATTCAAATCCTCATCCCAACCCATGCCACGCTTTTTAACTGCCCACTTTGCACCCTCAACGAGCACCTCCTCAAACTCGCTTCTGCCAAGCCTGAGCTTGCTTTCCGAACCAACACCACATGGCACCATTTGAAAAATCGTGCGCAGCAACTCCTCAAGCTTCGGTTCAACATCCCTCTTTGTCAAATTCGTGCGCAGCAATCTGACGCCGCAGTTTATGTCGTAGCCAATACCGCCTGGTGAAATTACACCGCTCTCAACATCAAATGCGGCAACGCCGCCAATGGGAAAACCATAGCCCCAGTGTATGTCCGGCATAGCAAGTGAGTAGCCAACTATCCCCGGTAGACACGCCACATTAGCAAGCTGCTCAAGCGACTGATCACGCCTCACCTCTTGGAGCATTCTTTCAGAAGCATATAGGACTCCATCTGTGCGCATCTCACGCTTGTATCGTCTTGGGACACGCCAACGCCAATCATCAATCTTTTCAACAGGTCCGGAGAAGCCCCCGTTGCTCATTTTTCAACACCTCCATCAAAGGGCATCTATTTCATACATTTTCATACATTGCTCACCACAGCTCATCAAACTGTCTTGGAGTTTGCCTCAGATAGACATACTGATACCCCCCTAGTCTGCCTCAACCCCATCGCCAATGAGGAAACGCAAATTTCAATTACAAGTGTGACATGCAACAAGATTGCGCGCTACAACAACCACTGATGCAGCATAAGCATCCAACCTTTGAAAGCTTTTTGGGAAGATGCTCTTACCACCGCCTTTTGCATTGTGAGGGGATTAAACTTCCATCAAGGTTGGATACCACCTGTCAAAATCAGCGTGGCAATTAATGCAGGCAACTTTTAAACCGGTCAGTTAATGATGCCCCCAGCTATGGCTGGGATAATGGAGACCTCGCTTGATTCCTTAAGTGGCGTTTCAAGCCCGTTCAAAAAGCGTATGTCCTCACCATCAACGAAGATGTTGATGAACTGCCTAAGCTGCCCACTCTCATCGTATAGCCTTTGCTTGACACCGGGAAATTGCTCCTCAAGCTTCTCAATCATTTCAGCGACAGTGCTCGCCTCAACGGTGACGAGATCTTGATCATTTGTCAGCCGCCTGAGTGGTGTCGGTATGCGAACTTGCACCGGCATCTTATGCACCTCCTAATTTGTTAATTCGCTTAAAGGTTGGCTTATCGTTTTCGTTTGCGTTCGCAACGCACCGCCTCGTTGTATAAGTCTTTCAAAGTCACACCCCTTAGGGTTTGCCTTATTGCCTCGTTCACCTTTGTCCAGAGCATTCTTGCAACGCAATCCGGAGAGCGCTCACACACCTCCGGCAGCAGTATGCACTCAACAACGCTGAGCTTACCCTCAAGCGCTTCAATGACATCAAGGACGACTATCTGCTCCATAGGCTTTGCAAGCACAAAACCACCCTTTGAGCCACGCACAGCCCTAACAAAGCCGTTTGCCACAAGCACTGAAACTATGTGCTCAAGATACTTCTTTGAAATTTTCTCACGGAGAGCGATGTCTCTCAAGCGCACAGGCGAATCCTTGTAACTCACCGCCAAGTCAATCAAGAAGCGCAAGCCATAGCGCGCTTTAGTTGAGAAGCGCACTTATGCCGTCACCTCCAACGGACACAAGTTGGACATATCAAAGTGCTCATGTCTTATGCCCCCCCATGGGAGAGCATTTCATTGAAGCTGCCACTGTGGTAACCACGCATATCAAGCGTCACCCATATATAGCCGAGTGAGCGCAGCTTTGAAACGACGCTCTCTCTCACGCTATCGCTGAGCAGCAGTCCGAATTCATCCGGAAGTATTTCAATCCTTGCAAGCAGCCCATGATGTCTAACCCGCACCTGCGTCAACCCGATGGTCTTCAAATATCGTTCCGCCTCAGCGACCATTCTCAACTCCTTTGGAGTTATCTCATGGTAGTATGGGAAGCGGCTGGCAAGACATGCCATTGAAGGTTTGCTCCATGTTGGGAGCCCGAGCATGCTCGAGATTTCCCTTATATCAGCTTTGGTCAGACCAGCCTCCTTAAGTGGGCTGTAAACTTTGAGCTCACAAGCTGCTTGCATGCCGGGGCGATAATCAGAGGCGTCATCTGCATTTGAGCCATCTACGACCGCTTTCATTCCGTGAGCCTTCGCCACTTCCCATAGCTTCGTAAACAGCTCGGATTTGCAGTAGTAGCATCGCAAAGGCGTGTTCTTAACGAATCGTTCATCCTTCATCTCGTCGGTTTCAATGATCAAGTGCCTTGCGTTAAGTTGGCTCGCCAACGCGCATGCAGCTTCAACCTCTTCATCTGGATACAACTCTGACTTGGCAGTTACCGCAAGCACATTTTCGTAGCCGAGCACATCCAAACACACCTTAAGAAGCAGTGTTGAATCAACACCGCCAGAGAAAGCGACTACGACGCTCTCAAGCGGTTTTATAACCTCATGCAAGCGCCTCAGACGTTCGTCAATCATCATGCCTCACCTGCTTCGCAGCAATTTAGCTCACCGACGAATTTTGAATTTCAAAGCACGCTCTTTACTGCGAATCATGTTGCTTGATTTCTTGAAATGGCATAACATCAAACCCATGTGGCGGTTCGCCTTGTCCATGATGATAGTTAAAACTTTCGTTGCCCACAAGGGGCGACGCTACAAATTTGCTCTCAAACTTCACTCGCAAAAAGGTGAGGCTATGCTGCAAGAGCCTTTGTCATTTCATGATTCAAACGGCAGCCATCCTTCTTGGCTTCTTGAAACGGTATAACATCAAACTCGAGAATCACACAGTTAGTTTATTTTCCGTGGCGGACAAAAGTCCGCCAGAAAAACTGCCACCAAACAACGATGCTGGTAGCTTGAAAGCCATCCGCACATTAAATGCGCAGCTCCTAATTTATTTCAAACGCCTCCTCAAGGAGGCGATTATCTCCTCGGCTTCGGGAAACCTGCCCTCCTTTTGCTTGTCAAAAATCAACTCGCCATCAACTCGCACTTCAAACCTGCCACCGCTTGCTGGGTAAAGCTCAATCTTCTCAAAGCCGTCAAGGAGAGCATTCATCACGCTTGCTGCCAGACTGGCAGCCCTGTCCATATAGCCTCAACTCACGCAATAAGTGATGCTGATTTTCATCCCCATCACCTCACTGTGCTTGCTTACGGTATTGCTTACTTGCCCCCCTCACTCAGCAGCATCATGTGTATCCTCGCCACGCAACCGCTTTAGCCGCTCAACGAGCTCTTGTGGTGGCTCAATACCACGCCTGCTGTAGTAATCAAGTATCGCTGCCTTGAGACCCTCCTCAGCAAGCAAAGAGCAATGCATCTTTATCGGTGGCAGCCCGCCAAGCGCTTCGGCAACTGCTTTGTTTGTAATTTGCAACGCCTCCTCAATCGTTTTCCCTTTAACCATTTCGGTAACCATTGAGGATGTCGCTATCGCTGCGGCGCACCCAAATGTCTCAAACTTGATATCTGCTATGCGCCCATCGTCCACCTTGATGTAGAGATACATCACATCACCACAAACTGGGTTTCCAACTTTCCCAACACCATCAGCATCCTCTATACGCCCGTAGTTTCTCGGGTTGCGAAAGTGTTCAAGTAGTTTTTCAGTATACACGACGGCTTGCCCCCCACCTTTTGCCAACTAAACTTGTCTCAGACAAGTTGCAACATTCGTTCAACGCATCCCCTTGCCCTTCTCAGGATGTCTTCGGGCAACTCAACTTCTGGAGATTCGTTTATGAGCGCCTCGTAGACATCGTGCAAGGTGATTAATTTCATGTTGTAGCATGTCCTTGGCGTGCCAGCCGACATGAATATCTTGTCTGGATGCTCGCGCCTCAACCTGCGTATCAAGCCCTCCTCAGTGCCAATGAGGAATTTGCGATGGTTGCTTTCGCTTGCAAGTTTGACCATACCACCGGTGCTCTTGACCTCATCGGCAATGTCTATCACTTCCGGGTTACACTCCGGGTGCACAACTAAGAGCGCATCTTGGTGCATTTCCTTTGAGCGCTTCACTTCTTCAAGTCCTATGCGCTTATGGACATAGCACCAACCATTCCAAGGTATGATGCTCTTATCTTTCACGAACCTACGAGCATACAAAGCCAAGTTCCTGTCGGGCACGAAGACAATCTCATCAGCATCAATTCGCTGCAGAACTTGAACGGCATTTGCGGATGTGCAACACACATCACACTCTGCCTTAACATCGGCATTCGTGTTGACATAGCACACAAACTTTGCCCTCGGATACTCTTTGCGCAGCTCCAGTATGTCATCGGCTGTCACCATATCTGCCATCGGGCAACGAGCCATTGGCACTGGATGGACAACAAGTTTCTTCGGCGAGAGTATTTTCGCTGTCTCGGCCATAAAGCGCACACCGCAAAAGACGATAAAGTTTGAATCCGTCTGCGCTGCAGTCCTGCTCAACTCAAGTGAGTCACCAATGAAGTCGGCAACATCTTGGACTTCCTCACGCTGATAATTGTGCGCCAGTATGATTGCGCCCTTCTTGCGTTTCAACTTAACTATCATTCGCTTTAGCTCTTCAATCTCCTTTTTTGCTGCCATACTTTTTGGCAACGCTGCAGCGTTGCCACCACACCTCCATAGTTAGCGAGTGATCACTAATGCACCTGCCTCCTGCGTGAGGAGTATTCAGCAGCCCTTTCCAACTCCTCTTTCCCAACCCCATACGGAGATATTTCGCGCAGGCGCTCAACGACTTTAGGGAGCACATCAAGCACATAATCAATGTCCTCTTCGGTTGTAAACCTTCCGAGGCTGAAGCGCAGCGAACCGTGAGCCAACTCGTGTGGTATGCCCATTGCAGTCAACACATGTGACGGCTCAAGCGAACCCGATGTGCATGCAGAGCCACTTGATGCGCATATGCCTTCCACATCCATGCTCAGGAGCATCGCTTCTCCCTCAACATACTTGACCACAATGTTCAGGGTATTTGCGAGCCTCTTTTCCGGATGACCGTTCACAATGACATCTGGTATGCGCTCAAGTATTCCCCGCTCAAGCTTGTCACGAAGGCGCTTTTCTCGCTCCCACTCTTCTTCCATGCCCTCATGCGCGAGCGCGAATGCCTCAGCCAAACCGACAATGCCAGCCACATTCTCGGTGCCAGCCCTCTTGCCCATCTCTTGATGCCCACCATGGATCAGAGGGTCAATGCGCACACCCTTTCGTATGAAGAGCGCTCCAACACCCTTTGGCCCATAAAACTTGTGCGCCGATATTGAGAGCAAATCAACTCCGAGTGCTTGCACATCAACCCTCATCTTGCCAGCAACTTGAATCGCATCCGTGTGAAAGCAGATGCCGCGCTCCTTAGCCAACTTTGCAATCTCCTCAACAGGCTGAAGGACGCCCGTCTCGTTGTTCGCATGCATGATGGTGATAAGTATCGTATCATCCCTTATTGCTTCCCTAACTGCATCCACATCAACGACACCGTATGAGTCAACCGGAACATAGGTCACTTCAAAGCCATGTCGCTCCTCAAGATACTTGCACACATTGAGCACAGCATGGTGCTCAATCTGGGATGTGATGATGTGATTGCCCTTATGCCGATTGGCGAACGCAAAACCCTTTATGGCGTAATTGTTCGCCTCAGTCCCTCCGCCTGTAAATACAATTTCCCTTTCGCTTGCGTTGAGCAGTGTTGCCACTTTTGCCCTCGCATCCTCAACTGCCTTTCTTGCGTTTTGCGCGAAGCGATAAATGCTTGACGGGTTGCCATACTGCTCCTTCAAGTAGGGCATCATGGCTTCAAGCACTCTTTCATCAAGCGGCGTCGTAGCGTTGTAATCAAGATAGACGAACCGCATATTCACCACTCCCTGCTTTGGCAGTTGAGCTGCAAAGGTAAGCTAACCCTATAACTTAATGTTTAACTCTCACGCTGCCAATTGCCATCAGCTCATCGTCCGAAAAGTCTATAGCATTGGTGGCATATAAAGTTTGCCGCATAACCTCAACAATGTAAACTCAAAAATTCCGCGGGCAACCAACGAGCGCCATTTTATTCACCAAAAGGAGTTATGCAGTTTAATGCGAGGGCAACTTCAAGCCACCCACACCCAAGCTTTTCAGCGCCACTCTTAGTCCGAAAAATTGTCGGTGCATATCCATGTCACTGGCTTTAGCCAACCGCTGCTGACGAAGCAAATGAGACCCAAATTTATTTGACAATGTGTGGGGCGAATGAAATGCACCCAAATTCTTGCGGGCAGCTCGGAAAGGCAAGTCTCCCCAAAACTTGCGAGGGCGATGCTACTGCCGAGCCAAAGAAATCTTTTAGGCAGAGCTATGCTCCACCGATAAATTTTCCCCCTCTAAAGGCTGCCATTGGCATGGTTCAAGTTAGCATGGTTCAAAGAGGATGGCTTTATCCCAGCGCCGGCACGCGGATGAAATTATGACCTTAGCAAATCGTATTTCCTATGGGAGGTGAGAAGCCATGACTCAAGTCAAGATGAAGATGCCCGTCCTCAAACTCAGCGAGACGAACGATCAGAAGTTACCCATCGTCGTCCATGATGACGAGATTGAGCGGCTCATAAAGCAGTGGGAGGAGGAACGTAAAGCGACAAAGCAACCACAGCCACGCCAAACATTGCGCCGTGAGCCTTACGCTCACGATTAAGCATCTCACTGGGCGCAGCGCATCGCTGCGCCCTTTGCGATCTCAAATCAATCTATTACGCCTTTGATTGGAGGTGAAAGAAAAATGGCAGTGACATTTGACGAGTTGAAAACGACGATGGAAGGAACGAGGTTGAAGTTCATCTCCGACCCGGACAGAGAGATCATCTGGGTTAGTGTTTCCGGTTTCAATGGGGTTCATCATTTGCTATTGAAAAGGGTGGAGAATGGTGAAGGGTTATTGTTGAGGGTGCCCAGCTTAGCCACAGTGAGGGGAGAGCACCCGTTTAAAACAAAAGTGTTAGAAACATTGCTGGTTGAGAATCACCGAATCAAAGTTGGTCGTTTCTGCTACGACCAAAGCGATGGCGAGATTTATTTGGACTGGTTCATGCCCCTTGAAGACGGTTGCTTGACACTTCAACAGCTGAAGCGCTGCATCAGCGCGTTGCTACATCTGGCGGATGATCTTTCACCTCGTTTGCGCCACCTGCTTGAAACAGGCGAAGACTTGCCATCAGACCAAATTGGAATCCGCGGACTATTGAACAGCCTCCTGAGAGAAGGAATGCAGCGCGGCTTGTTATCCGAAAGTGACGAAATCCAACTGCGCCGCCTGTTGATGCAGATGGAGGAAGGTGAGGAGGGGTCTCAAGAGTGATTGACATAAAGCTATCACCATGCACTGCCCATCCACACAGCTCCAAAGAGCACGCTACATATGAAATGCGCAATAGCTTTGCAACCATGCCTGCAATGACATATGCCCTCACCATCACAGAGAGAGCACTGCATCAAATCATGAACGAACTTACAGCTCATCAAAACCGCATCATATCATGCTATGCCGGGTTGAGCCGTTTGCCAAATCGTGTTGAGTTTCTCGTCCACAGCACGCGCTACATCCTCTCACAGGATGACGCTATTTTGCGAGTTGCCGCCTCAAGCAACATCTCTCACCTTGCTGCAATTTGCTTGGACATGCTGAATCAACAGAGCAACTCAATGACCCTGTGCCTTGCCATTGGCACAGGCGAAGCATTGGGCAACATTGCTGCGATGTGTCAAATGCCCGATGGGGTTAAGCCGTTGAATACACTCACCATCATCGGTGCAGGGCTGCCACGCATAACCTTACACCCAAGGACAGCTGCCGCTCAAAGGCAATCTGTATCACACATTACACATCAAGATATTTGGTCACGCACAATCGGGGCATTGGGAGAGGGAACATGGCGAAGGCTCATTTCGCTTCGCATTGGCATCGTGGGTTGTGGCAGGACCGGCTCACTCATCGCCACATCGCTGGCTCGTCTCGGGGTTAGGCACCTTACTTTGATTGACCATGACATACTTGAACCGCACAACGTTGGCGAGATGAATGGGGTGGCATTGGATGATGTAGGGAGCGCTAAAGTGGAAGCGCTTGTCAAATCCTTACCTGCTCACTCCTTTGTTGATTGCCTCGCCGACTCAGCGCTATCACTTCCCGCTCTCATTGCACTGAAGCAATGTGAATTCATCTTCTGCTGCGTGGACAACCCAAGCGCCCGTCTTGCCACCGCCTTCTTAGCTGCACTTTATTTGAAGCCATTCATTGATATTGGCACGGGCATCTTCGTTACCGACCAACCATTGAGCCACTTTTCGGCTTCATCGTCTCACCGCCCCAGCATTGCTTCTCCGCCTCGTCACCGCTCAATGGGCGCTGATGTTCGTTTAGTGCTTCCTGAACGCTGCTTAGTTTGCTTTGGTGGCATTGCTGATCTGGAGCAAGCGTGCATGGAGCTTATGGAACTTCTTGAACCCTGTGCTTCAATTCCAACCTCTCATCCCGATTGGCGAGAACAACGCGCTGGCTCATTGCGCTCCCTCAACACTTGCGCCGTTGGATTCGCATTGCGCCTTTTAGAAGATTTCGTTGGCGCACGCATAAGAGAGAGCACTTGGTTGCACCTTGAAATTAACGATGCAGGCATCCCGACAATTGAACACCGCACTACGCCATCCAACTCCCGCTGCCCTTTATGCGCATTAGCAGGGCAAGGCGATGACGGTCTTTGCAGGTTGCAAAGTGTGTTGGATAACTTCCTGAGGGCACACCTCTTAGCAGCGAGGGATCCGTTGCGGTGCCCCAGTCTTCGGGAATATCGCCATGATCGGCGGCTGGGTGGAAACTCTACTCACTGCCATCAGCATTCTGGCGATGATCTTCAGCAGGGCACAACGCTGAGGAGTAAGACGCTCTCGGTAGGCAAACCGAGAGCACCCGGAGGACTGCACCGAAAGGTGATGTAAAGGGGGGCTAAAGATGGTAGGTCACCACGCCATCGCTTCTGTCCACCAAATGCCTGTCGTGGCAGTTATCGGCTGGTCAAGTTTCAATGCACAAAAGCATGTTGTGCCAGAACTGGTTCAATTCAGCAAACAAGTTAATGTCATTGGCTTTGACATTCATCCACCAGCACAGAATTTCAACGGCGTTACATTTATTCCTGTCAGTGACAGCAGCTGCTTGGCACAGAAGCTAAAAAGGCTACAGCCCGATGTTGTTTTGATTGAAACGCCGTGCGACAGCCATCCCAAGCATATTTGTATTGCCTTAGAGGCTGGCGCAAAATTAATCGTTTCAGAGAAGTGTGTTGGCTGGAGAGTCAGCCAAGTTGAAAGTGTGCTTTTGCCTACTTTGTGCTCTGCAACCCCAGAGCAGCAAATTTTCATCATCGACAACTACCTCACCCTTGAGCTGGTGCTTGCACTTCATGCTAACGCTCAATACTGGCTTGGAAAAGTGAAACAACTCGAGGTCATATTGTTTGAAGAGCAGGGGATTTCACAGCATCAAGAACGCTTTCACTTTGATGGAATGACCAACTTCTTCCACCATGTCGTTGCACTCGCATCGCTGTTCTTTGACTTGAACGACCTTGTCCCAGTTCAAGCCGCATGGGCGAGGCATCCTTATGCTTGTGTCCCTGACACTTATCGGGCAGCCCTCTTTGTCAGTAAGAGCACGGGTGACATCATCGTGAAAGGGGCTGTGGGCAAATATGTAAAATATCCCCTCAAAATCATCCGAGTCGAGGGGGAAAGGGGTGTGGCGGTTCTTGACATAGATACTAACAGACTGATTGCCGTAAACGATGGCATTTTTGTAGAAATGTGTTGCGACCGCGATAGCGGATACGGAAGGCTGATTAATTCCATTGCCAACGGAGTGCCATTGCCGCTAACATTGCTCAGCGTGGAGAGTGCAATGCAAGTGCTGAGACTTCTGGAAGAAGCGCACAAAAAAGCCGTGAATTTGCCATTTTATCCTGACGGGTGTGATGTGGTGTTCGCCTCAGAAAAACCATGTAGACTTTTCAATTATAACGAATTCCGGGAGCATTAAGGAGGGATGAAAAGTGAGAGAAGCCATAAGACAACCTTGGATTCTCCGCTGGAAACCCAATGACATATTCCGCCTTCGCTTGTTGGTGGACGAAGCTCAAGACAAAGGTCAGCCTATCCGCCGTGAGCACGACCTGCCAAAATTCCGTGCCGATGGCAAAGAATTTACCGATGGGAGGGCGATGAGACAAGGAATCATCAAAACCACAGAACAGCACATTGCCGACTTGAACGCTCGCTATCCTGATGAGGAACCCATCGCTTTCGTTGGCAACGGCAACTTGTTAGCGAACTTCGGCTTCGTCGCATGGTTCATGGGAGTGCTCTATCACCTTGCCGACGAACCTGTTTTCAAGCAACTTTACACTTGCATCGTCAATTGGAAAGATGGTTGTGTAACAGTTGAAGACATTTGGTTTGCGAGGGAAAACGGCAGGGTTATCGTCTTGCGCAAGACCGACAGCATACTCCAGGACATCACCGACGAGATTGAATTTGCCACCAGTGGACAGCCATTATTGAGACATGGTGAACCAATCTCTTTGGAGCAGGTTGCTGAACAATGGTATGACACACGCCACCTTGTTCAGCCCCTTCGCATCGTCATCAACGGCACCGCCTTATTTGTTCCGAACGCTCAACTTCAACAGGGTCTTTTGAGAAAGGCTCTTTGTCAACCAGTTCATGTCCGACTGGAAGCACAAGCCGATGAACAAACCATAATTCCGCTTACCGTCTCAGGTTGGCTCAAGATGAAAAGGGAAAATCCAACTGCTTTTGAAAATGCTTCCACTTTCTTCAAGGGAAAAGGTATTTTGCAGGAAAGTGAAAACCTTGGTGATTCCACCGTCCTCCTTCGTGTGGCTGAGACGATGGAAGGTTTGCTCAACGAAGCCTTGAAAGGTGCAGGCTATCATCTTGTTGACGACAGCCACCCACTCTGTGAAGGTGAAGTTCGCTTCATCAACGGGCACTTGGAGATATTCTTCAAGAAGGCAGTTTATCCACACAACATTTTCGTTCGTTGGGAAGATGGTTCGTGCGGGTTTATTATCTTCCCTGGCAAGTCAGGAAGGGAAGGCACGACCCTTCCTTACGCACAGCAGTTCCTCACCCAACTCAAAGTGCAGGATGCAGTTTTGCTTGACAACGGTGGCGATGTCAGACTCTGGTATCGTGGACGATACCTTATTGAATCAAGTGAAAGTCGTGAAGAGATTCGTTCCATCTTGGCTTTAACTGTGCCTAAAAATGTTGGGATGATTCACAACGAAGTCATCGTTTCTGTCACTTAAGCCGGATGACCCAAAAGAGTAGGGGCGGACAAAATCCGCCCGTAAGTTTTTCGTAGGGGCGGACGAAGTCCGCCCGATTTTTCTTCTTCGGGCAGGTTT